>CAMPGG010000048.1 GCA_946885335.1 uncultured Chitinophagaceae bacterium | reverse complement strand
CAGGAACAGGGTTGGGATTGAGTTTAAGTTATGATATTGTAAAAGCGCATGGAGGAGAATTAAAGGTGAAAACAAAGGAGGGAGAAGGATCGGAATTTCACATTCAGCTACCTGTGAATTAAGATGTTAGTTTCAGGAGAAAAATATGGTCAGCAGCTGTTTTTAAAAAAATATATTTAAATTATAAGACCATTATAAATACAGTTGAACCGAATGCAAAGTATCAGTTCAAAATTGAAAATTCTTATACCTGACCCAGGTATATACCGGCAGGAGGTGGAAATAAAATCCTTTCTTTCTTTTGCACCCTATTATAAAATATTGAACGAAAAGATCCTGCAATCGAATGAGCAGTTCCTGGAATTTTATCTCACAATCATTCAAAAACTGGAAGCCAGTCCTGAATTATTGCAGCCCATCCAGGATGTAACAATCATCAACCGCCACGAACAGCTTTTTCAATTGATTGCATCCACGTTATTTCCATTTTCAACCGATATTGATCTGCAATATTATGCTTTAGGATCTCCATATAAATTTGAATTCTTCTTTTATTCCGATTCTTTCCAGTCATATTTCAAACCGGATGAGAATGGATATATTGATTTTCCTCCTGAACGTCCGTTGATGCAGTTGCAGGCAGAATATGACCTGATGGCATATCGCATGGTTTTCAGGAAATATTATAACACTGAATTGAATATACCCGAACGCAGTACCAACCAATGGTTTGATAGAAATACCGGGCTGACCAGGTATAGCCGGGTGCATATTGATGAAAGTTTTATCGATGTAAATATCCTCAATGAATTGCCCTCATTGCCTCCCGGAATCATCGACCATGCCACGGGATCCATTTTGGATATAGATCTTTTAAAAAAATATTTACCCCTTTCCCTGTTTTTATTTGAAGGGTTTATTATTCGTCGCAGCATTGCCGATGTAACGCCGGAAGAATGTGTAAAGGAAGTGAAGAATGCCATTATTGAAATGCAGTCTGCAAATCCAAAAAACGGCTACCAGAAATTAAGATCTGCAATGGAAACAATGATAGGTACCAAAGATGTGAAAGTAAGCCTGGATACTTTTCTTAAGCTGAATGATGAATTTATTTATTATCCCAAATTTTCGGGGAAGAGTCTATTATTACAAGCGCTGCCTGGCAATGAAAAAAAAGAGGAAGCTTATCATCAGTTAGCAGTTTTCCTGGAACAAAATAAAAAATCATTTTTAATAAATGAGATAAGCCAGCAGGATGACAGGCATGCAGGCATCCCATTTTTAAATCAACTTAAAAAAACAAACTATTGTTGTTACCTGGTTACACCGCTGTTTGAAAAGGGAAATTTAATAGGTATGATGGAAGCCGTGTCACATGAGGCTGGTATTTTGAATAATAATACATTAAAAAAACTGGAGCCCGTTTTTTCCTATTTCGAAATGGCTTGCCGAAATGATATTGCGCAATTTGAAAGTGAAATAGAATCGTTGATTTTTGAAAAATATACAGCTTTGCTGCCGGTTGTAAAATGGAAATTCAGGGAAGAGGCCTGGTTGTATCTAAAAGAAAAAGAGAATAATCCTTCATTGGAAATAGGCACTGTAAAATTTAATCCTGTTTACCCTGTATATGGTGCCATTGATGTAAAAAATTCTACTTCCGTACGCCGTGTTTGTCACCAAAAAGATATAAGAGAACAATTGAACCAGGTTGAAGCCACACTTCACCAGTTGATGGCTGATGGTGATATAACAAATAAGGATCACATCAATAGTTTACTTAAAAAAAATGAGGATTACAGAAAGAAAAATACAGACTTAATTTCAACAGAAGATGAAATCAGGATCAATGATTTTCTTAAAAATGAGGTGCTTGTTTTTATGCATGATTTGCTGAATGCAAATGATATCAACTTAAAACCTGTGAATGATTACCTGCTTACTGTTGATGCAGCAACAGGTCAGTTCAATAAAAACAGGCTTAGCTTTGATGAAAGTCTTGGAAAAATTAATTCACTTGTATCCCGCTACCTGGAAGCGGAGCAAAACCAGGTTCAACAGGTGCATCCGCATTATTTTGAAAAATTCAGGTCAGACGGGGTAGAATACATTATATACCTTGGAAATCCATTTGCCCCCGATAAAGCGTTTGATATAAACGTACTAAAAACATTCAGGTTCTGGCAATTATCCTTAATGGCCCAGGTAACCCGTCTTACATGGCAAATTAAAAAAGAACTTCCCCTTCCCTTGGAAACAACTCAATTGATCCTGGTTTTTAATAAACCCATTTCCATCAGTTTCAGGAGAGATGAAAGGCGTTTTGATGTGGAAGGGCAGGAAAGCGTACAATTTGAGATTCTGAAAAAGCGGATTGATAAAGTGAAAATCAAATCAACGGGTGAGCGGTTAACCAAGCCCGGTACTATTGCCATTGTTTACACAAACTCCAGCGAAATTGCTGAATATGATGAATACATTAGTTTACTTAAGCGTAAAAATGTATTAGTGGGTGAAAAGCAAATGGTTGATTTGGAAGATGTGCAGGATATCAGCGGGTTGAAAGCTTTAAGAATATTTGTGAACCTGGAAAGCTGAAGGTTTATAAAAATGGTTTGAAAAATGATTCTGCCTTTTAAGCTGCTGAAGAAAGGAGTTACTGTTTAAAAAGATCCATTATCCTTTGATTATAAAAAATCAATGTGAAATATCATTAATTAAATAGATAACTTAACAACAAGAATATTTCTGCTCATCACTTCATCCACTTAAATCTCCAGTTATGCTTACACGTCAACCTTTACCAATCCTCGATTTTTTAGCTAACCTTCAAACCTTTGATATAGTTGTAATGAAAGGTTTGCTGGTCACCAGTATGGAGGCCCAGGCCATTACCAATTCCAACTGGTCTCATGTAGGCATGGTGGTGGTTGCCGGCGATATTGGACTGCCGGGCGTAGATCCTACATCCCGTTTGTATTGGGAAGCCAATACAGCAGATACGGCCGTTGATCTTTTATCAGGAAAATTGAAAGAAGGTCCGCAGTTGGTCTATCTTATTGATCGTATTCAGCATAATTTCTGGGTAAAATATGATGGCGCTTATATGGCACGCAAACTCATGATCAACAGGCAGCCTTCAATGATCGATACATTAAAATCCGTGATCGATTATGCCAAAAACGGCACTTTGCCTTATACTGGTGATAACCAGGCTGTGGAACTAACTAATTTTTTGGCAGGCCGTTTTTATAACAAGGCATCTGCTGCCAATCAGTATGCCTGCAGCCAGTTAGTGGCCTATACTTATATGGAGTTAGGTTTATTATCAAACTATTATGTGACCAACAGTTATACGCCAGCCGATTTTACAGAGGAGGTAGATGTATCATTATTGCAGGGAGCCTGGCTTGGAAGAGAAATTTATCTTGATACGAATACACTGGCGCCTGCTCCACATGATTATAAACCGGGCTCACCCAATAAATAAGCAGGATAAAAGTTTTTAGCTAAATTTTTTACTGGTAAACCAAAGCTACAGCATGTACAGTTTTCTTTTAAGCTCTTTTTCCCTGATGGCATTGATCATCATGCTTACCGCTTCATTATTCCTGGTGAGCTTATTTCGTATTTCCAATAAAGCTGATTATAAAAAATGGCTGATCCTTTATTTTTCAGGGTTACTCATCTGGCATAGCATGGGCTTTATAAGTGGTGGATTGCATGGCGAAGCAAGAGAATTAACCTATCGCTATACCAATTTAATTTTTAATGCAGGGCTTGCCATTACCTGCTATTCGCTTGTTCAGTTGGCTTATCTTTTTCCGGTAAAAGGTTTTGAGACGGAAAGGAAATGGATTTCAAGGATATTGCTGGTTGTTTGTGCCGCTTATGTGTTATTAATTTTTTGGTTTCACTTTATTCGCAGCCAGGAAGGCTTATCCTCTTTTACCTATGGTAAGTTTGTAAATCCTTTGGCTGGTGTGTTTTCTTTACTCTTAAATGGCTGGGTTTTTTTTACTTTCATCAGGAAGAGTATTTACTTTAAAAAACAAGGATCGCCAAATAGGGTGCCGGCAAGGTTCTTAGCCTTATGTACCATACTGACCATTTTAATTTCCATCCTTTTCATTTATCCGGGAGCAGCCACACCATTCGTATTACCCGTTTACATTTACGGAGTCTGGATATTGATCCAGGCACAGGTTTTAATTTTTATTATTTATTCTGTTTTTCCCGTTCGTTTCCAGGACAAACTGGTCGGTTTCACTTTTGCCAGCATCATGGCCATTTTATCTGTGACCACGATGGTCATTGTATCATTTACCACCAATTCTGATAACGAGGCTAATATTTTACAAAGGATTGAAGACCAGGAAACGCTTCGCAAATTATTGTGGATCATTTTAAGCTCCGCCATTTTTATATTATGGATCTATCCTGTTATACTTCGTATAAGCCTGATTCAACCCTTACAACGCTTAATGGCTGGCATACAGAAAGCAGAGGAAGGCGATTTGAATGTAGAAGTTAAACATGGTATGCTTGATGAAATCGGCATTGTTACCAGGAATTTTAATGAGATGGTTAAATCATTAAAAACATCTAATGATAAACTATCTGAGTATGCTAATACACTGGAGCAAAAAGTTGCCGACCGGACAACGGAACTCACTCATTCAATGGAAGAATTAAAAGCCACCCAATCTCAATTAATACAATCGGAAAAAATGGCTTCATTGGGAGAATTAACCGCAGGCATTGCACACGAAATTCAAAATCCATTAAACTTCGTTAATAATTTTTCGGAGGTCAGCAATGAATTGATCAGTGAAATGATGGAAGAAATTAAAAAGGGGAATACTGAAGAAGCAAAAAAAATTGTACAGGATTTACAACATAATTTAGAAAAAATTCTTCATCATGGAAAGCGTGCAGATGCAATTGTAAAAGGCATGCTGCAACATTCACGTACCAGCAGTGGCCAGAAAGAATCTGCTAATATAAATACATTGGCAGAAGAATACCTGCGATTGGCTTATCATGGCCTGCGGGCAAAAGATAAAAATTTCAATGCCACATTAAAAACGGATTTTGATGAATCCATCGGAAATATCAGCATTATTCCGCAGGATGTAGGCAGAGTTATTTTAAATTTAATTACCAACGCATTTTATGCCGTCAATGAAAAAAAACAACAACCTATTAATGGTTATGACCCTACTGTTTCCGTAACAACAAAAAATTTAAATGAACATGTGGAAATTATTGTTAAAGACAATGGAATGGGAATATCACCGCAAGCAATATCAAAAATTTTTCAGCCATTTTTTACAACCAAACCAGCGGGGCAGGGTACAGGCCTGGGTTTGAGCATGAGTTACGATATAATAGTTAAAGGACATGGTGGCGAATTGATTCCTGTATCAGAGGAAGGTGTTGGTACCAGTTTCATCATCAGATTACCTAACAAATTAAATCAAAAGCAATGAAAGTTTTAGTAGTGGACGACGAAACGGATGTGCAATTTCTTTTTGAACAAAGATTCAGGAAAGAGATCAGGAACGGTGAAATGAATTTTGTTTTTGCGTTTTCCGGTGAAAAGGCATTGACCTATCTTAACCAGCATAAACAGGAAGCTGTTTTGATTCTTTCCGATATCAACATGCCGGGAATGAATGGACTTGAGTTATTGGAGCATATCAAACAAAAATATAAAACACCGCCACCGGTTGTCATGATGATCACTGCATATGGTGATGATGAAAATTTTAATACAGCTAAACGTTTGGGTGCGGATGATTTTTTGACCAAGCCGGTTGACTTTACCTTATTAAAGGAAAAACTTAAAATGATTGCGTCATGACAAAAATTTTAGTGGCTGATGATGAAGCAGACCTGGAAATGCTCATCAAACAAAAATTTCGTCAAAAAATAAGAGAGCAAAAATATGAATTTGTTTTTGCCATCAATGGGATTGATGCGTTGCAAAAAATACAGCAATATCCTGATATTGAAATTGTGTTAAGTGATATTAATATGCCTGAAATGGATGGATTAACCTTGCTGTCAAAACTGAACGAATCTAATCCGCTCATTAAAGCTGTTATCGTTTCAGCATATGGGGACATGGACAATATCAGAACCGCTATGAATCGGGGTGCTTTTGATTTTATTACAAAACCGATCAATTTTGAGGATCTCAGTTTAACCATGGAAAAAACAATTGCCCATGTTGCCCAGATCCGTCAAACATTGCAGGCAATTAAAGAGAATAACATTTTAAAAATGTATGTAGATGAAACGGTACTGAGTTTTATGAGTACCCGCGAATATGAATCATCTATTATGGTCAATGAAACTGTTGAAGCAACAGTTGCATTTATTGATATTTGTTCCTTTACTTCTATCAGTGAAACTGAATCGGCTGACGTGGTTGTTAAATTATTGAACAACTATTTTGATGTTATGGTTAAGGAAATTCTTGCACAAGGTGGAATTGTAGATAAATTTATTGGTGATGCGGTGATGGCTGTTTTTAAAGGCAACTATCACCTGGACAGGGCCATTGATGCCTGCCTGGCATTAAGAACACAAATTGAAAATCTGCCACCGGTTTCCCATTTGATAACTTTTTCACCCAAAGTTTCCATCGGTATAAATTCAGGTGAAATGATCTCCGGCAATATTGGTTCCGGTACATTGCGAAGGCTGGATTACACCGTTATCGGTGATGTTGTGAATGTGGCACAACGCTTACAGGGTGTAGCCAAAGAAGGACAAATAATTATAAACCAGCAATCGTATGACAAAGTGAAAGAATCATTCAATTGCCGCAAAGTGAACGAAGTGATCCTGAAAAACAAATCAAATCCGGTTAATATATATGAGGTGATGGACTGAAAACAATTAGGCAATTTGAAAATGGGAAAAATTCAAAATGCAAAATGGAAAATGAAAAATCCGAATTCGTTCTATCCAGCCTTTGAGAGTCTATCTTACACAAGATTTTGACTTTTGACTTTTGAATTTTGACTTGTAATTAACATTTAACTTTTAAATTCTGTCCTCCCTCTTTACCTTCGCCGATTGTTATGAAGGTAAGAACACTAAAAAAGGATAAAGTAAATATTATTACGCTGGGCTGCAGCAAGAATATGGTTGACAGTGAAGTACTCAGTGGCCAGTTGCATGCCAATGCCATTGATGTAGTGCATGAAAGCACAAAACCTGATCACAATATCGTAGTGGTCAACACCTGCGGGTTCATAGATAAAGCCAAAGAAGAATCCATCAATACAATTATTGAACAAGTTGGATTAAAGCAAAGGGGTAAACTGGATAAAGTTTATGTTACCGGTTGCCTGAGTCAACGTTACCGGGAAGACCTGGAGAAAGAAATTCCTGAAGTGGATGCCTGGTTTGGCACCATGGAACTGCCCCTGATATTACAACAATTTAAAGCAGATTATAAATCAGAATTATTAGGCGAAAGATTGCTCGCTACACCACAACACTATGCTTACCTGAAAATTTCAGAAGGTTGTAACAGAACCTGTTCATTTTGCGCCATTCCATTAATGCGGGGAAACCACGTAAGTAAAACCATTGAAGAAATTGTTGCGGAAGCAAAATCACTTGTAAGGAAAGGTGTGAAGGAGATCATGTTGATTGCACAGGAGCTGACGTATTATGGTTTGGATATTTATAAAAAAAGAATGTTGCCCGATCTTTTACATCGTTTAGCCGATGTTGAAGGATTGGTTTGGATAAGATTACATTATGCTTATCCCTCTAAATTTCCATTAGAGATATTGGATGCCATGCGTGAACGGGATAATATTTGCAATTACCTGGATATGCCTTTGCAACATGCGGCGAATAATATGTTGAAAGCAATGAAACGGCAGATCACCCGGGAGGAGATGGAAGAACTAACCATAGCTATCAGGGAAAAAGTTCCGGGAATTTGTTTACGCACTACACTGATTGCTGGCTTTCCCGGTGAAACTTTGGATGATGTAGAAGAATTAAAACAATTTTTAGTTCGCCAGCGATTCGATCGTGTTGGCATATTTTCCTATTCTCACGAAGAAAATACTTCCGCATATGATTTGATCGATAACATTCCGGCGGAAGAAAAAGAACGGCGTGCACAGGAGATCATGGAAGTGCAACAGGAAATTTCTTTGGAAAAGAACCAGGAAAAAATAGGGCAGACCTTCAATGTTATGATCGATAAAAAAGAAGCGGGCCGCTACCTGGGCCGCACAGAATTTGACAGTGTAGAAGTGGATAATGAAGTAGTGGTTCACAGCAAGTCAAAACTATTACCCGGCGATTTTGTACAGGTGAAAATTACTAAAGCTTACGATTATGACCTGGAAGGTGAAGTTGTTCTATAATTGTTTGGTTTAGGATTTTTACATTTTGCTTTTTTCATTTTATCCCTTGCTGGTAATCACTTTGTGAAATCTTTTCAGGTCGTTCATTTCTGCGGGTGTCAGCACTTCATTATTATCATACCGCGACTTAATATACAAAGCCCTTTTATGGTCAGGGTATTTAGCTAAAATATCATCCAGCAGTTGCCCTGCCAATTCATCTTTTTCAAATAATGGTTTGGGTTCAGGTAATTCCGATTTATAACGTGTCGGCATTTTCTTGATGATCGATTCCAAAGCCGCTAATTTTCCCGGGGGCATATCTTTTATTTCAGATGCTTTTGAATACAATCCCTGCAACTGTTTTTTACTCAGGCTTCCCCTTTGACCATATTGTTTATACAGGCTGATAACAAATGAAGACAGGGGATAAGCCATGATGCAATCCTCCAGGATAATATTAATGATATCGAGTACTTCTTTTTTCTTGTTCATGATTCTAAATTGTCTCCAGTTTCTTCATTTATTTCTTCAACTTTTGGTCTTGCATCCTCTCTTCTTTCACCAACTTGTTGTCTCCACATAGCATAATACAATCCTTTTTGCAGCAACAGCTCTTCATGCGAACCGATCTCTGCGAATTTCCCTTTTTCCAGCACATAAATAACATCGGCATGCATAATTGTTGAAAGCCGGTGAGCGATCAAAATGGTGATCTGGTCGCCTTCCGCTGAAATTTTACGAATGGTATTGGTAATATTTTCTTCTGTTAATGAATCGAGTGCTGATGTTGCTTCATCAAAGATCAATAACCTGGGATTACGAAGCAATGCCCTGGCAATTGAAATCCTTTGCTTTTCCCCACCGGATAATTTCATTCCGCTTTCTCCTAACCGGGTATCAATGCCATGTGAAGATCTTTTCAGCAATGGTGTTGCTGCCGCTTTATGAATGGCCGATAATATTTCTTCATCAGTGGCATCTGCTTTTACAAACAACATATTGTCTTTGATGGTTCCTGCAAATAATTGCGTGTCCTGTGTTACAAAACCAATCTGCCTTCTCAATTCATTATACCGGATTTGCGCTGATTCCTGGTTGTTGAAATAAATACCACCGCTTACCGGTTTGTATAATCCAACCAATAATTTCACCAATGTAGATTTGCCGGATCCTGATGGTCCAACAAATGCAATGGTTTCACCTGACTTTACCTCAAAGGAAATATTATCAATGGCATTATAAGATGCAGATTTATGGTTAAAGACCACATGCTCAAAACGCAGTTCATGAAGCTCACCGATCTCAACAGGCTCTGGTGGCCTTATTTCAATCGGTTTATGCATTAACTGGTCAAAATTATTTACCGATGCTTCCACTTCGCGATATTGAAGAATGATATTACCAAGATCCTGCAGCGGAACAAAAATAGTGGTTGAAATAAATTGCATACTGATCAACTCCCCGGTAGTTAAAACATCCCGGAATATCAACCAAAGCAAAATAAATAATATGGATTGACGAAGCAGGTTAAGTGTTGTTCCCTGCAAAAAAGAAAGCGAACGCACTTTCTTTACTTTTACCATTTCCAGGTCAAAGATTTTTTTTGTTTGTTCCCTGAGTCGTCTTATTTCAGGAAATGTTAATCCAAGACTTTTCACCAATTCAATATTGCGCAGGCTCTCTGTTATTACACCCGACATTTTATTGGTCTCACGATTAATGGAACGTTGTACCGTTTTTATTTTTTTGGAAAGAAGCCCGGTCAAAGAACCTAATACCAGGATACCAAAAACAAAAACCGGTATCAGCATCCAGTTTTTGGTGATACTGTACCAGATCAAAAAACCGATACCAACAACAGAAGAAAAAACAATATTGATAAATGAACTTACAAACCGCTCAGTATCGGTTTTTACTTTTTGCAAAACAGAAAGTGTTTCACCACTGCGGCTATCCTCAAATTCCTGGAAAGACAATCGCAATGTTTGTCTTAAACCATCATTGAAGATCTGCATGCCAAAACGTGCCACAGCAAGTCTGGTTGTATATTCCTGGAAGGCTTTAAATAATCTTGCAAGCATTGCTACTGCAATAGCAATACCCAGCCAGTATAAAACGCCTTTAACCAATTCCTGCTGGGTGCGGTTGCCGGGATTGGTGGCATAATCATCAATAATTTTCCCAAAGATCAGCGGGTCAATCAGGCTTAATAACTGTGCGATGCCGGCAAATAAGAGTGATAAAAAGATAACAGCTTTATGAGGTTTTAAATATTGCCACAGAATCTTCATACTGAAAGATAAAGATTTTTGATTTTGAGAATAAGCACCTGGTTATCATGTATTCATTGTAAATAATATTAAGTCATTTATTTATCGAACAATCTTAAGACAGTATCCTTTTTATGAACCCGGCTAAATTACTACTATGAAACCCAATTGCGTCGCACTCTTCAACATTCTGTTTTCTATTGAGCGAACTTTCTAAAAATGGAATGTCACCCTTGCTTGCCCCGATGTATATCGTGGGAGCTTGTCGAAGGGTTGTCGAACTATGGCATACTTGAAATACTGCATTAAACGTAGCAATCCTTTATTACCTTATTGATAATAAAAAAACCCGGGCAAGCCCGGGTATGGTTGGAGGTTAAACGGAAATTAATTCCAGTCCTTTGAAAATACTTTTTGTAAAAGGGTAGTGGTTCTTGCTGAAGCTTCAGTTCTTACTTTTCTTTCTTCTGCTTCAATTTTGCGAAACATCATTTCAGTAACAACACCAGCCATCAGGTTAGATAAATCAGTATTTATTTTTGCACCGCCAATCACACTGGTCGGTTTAATTATTTTGGCCCATTGCTGATCCAGTTTATATTCACTGATAGCCTGCTGCATAACAGGTTTAACGGCAATGCGTAGACTATCTCCTGTTGATGAACGCAGGTAATCGGTTGCAGCCGTACCACCATTCTTTACAATGCGCACCGCATCCTTAAATTTTAACTGGCTGATACTATGTGCAAAAATTGGAACCGACTTCTCCGCGGTTTGTTCCGCGGCAAGACTTAAAGTAGTTGTAAACCGATCAATTTCATTTGTGAGTCCCAGTTGCTGTAAAGTAGTTAATACATTGCTGACCGGTTCTGGGAAAATGGCAGACAGCATATTTTCTTTACTGAATGTATTCATCATGCCATCGCTGCTTGCACCCATATTCAGTAATTGCCTGATTGCTGCTGCTGCATCCTGTTCTGTTAAAACATAACCAGAAAACTTTTTTAGCCCGCTACAGGAAAAACTTCCTACTATTAAAAAGGAGACTAAAAGGATAGAATAAATTTTTCGCATAAAATATGTGTTGGTAAATAAATCAGTGTTCAGATATCTGACGAATAAATAATGCCAGCGTCAAAATGCGGATTGTTAAAAATATCACAGAAAAATTTTATCAATAGTAAAATCATAGCCTGAGGGTTTTGTAAATGAAGACTTAACTTAGAATTAAAATTATGTTATGAGTATATCCTGGAAAGGAGTTTTTCCCGCATTAACCACAAAGTTTACAGCAAATGATGAACTGGACCTGGATTTGTTTGGCAAAAACCTGGATGCACAGGTATCGGCTGGCGTGCATGGAATCGTTCTTGGTGGCACTTTGGGTGAAGCCAGTGTATTAACAACAAACGAAAAAGAACAACTGGTTCGCTTTGCTATTGAAAAGGTAGATGGAAGACTGCCGGTCATTATTAATATTGCGGAAGGTTCTACAAAAGCAGCCGTTGCGCAAGCGGGACTGGCCGAAAAATGGGGTGCCAGCGGTTTAATGTTATTGCCGCCCATGCGCTACAAACCCGATCAGCGGGAAACTGTTGCCTATTTTAAAACCATTGCCAATCAAACTTCACTGCCAATTATGATCTACAATAACCCGGTAGATTATAAAACTGAAATCACCCTGGATATGTTTGATGAACTGGCAGCTATTTCCAATATCCAGGCTGTTAAAGAAAGTACACGGGATGTGACCAATGTAACGCGAATGATCAATCGCTTTGGGGATCGTTATAAAATTTTATGTGGCGTTGATACATTAGCATTGGAAGAATTGGCTGCAGGTGCTGATGGCTGGGTTGCAGGTTTGGTTTGTGCATTTCCCCATGAAACAGTTACACTGTATAACTTGATTTCCGAAGGAAATTTAAATGAGGCAAGAACATTATACCGTTGGTTTATGCCACTGCTCGAACTGGACATTCACCCCAAACTGGTTCAATATATTAAACTGGCAGAAACGATGACAGGCATTGGTTCCGAATACGTCAGGGCACCCAGGTTGGTGTTGGAAGGCGAGGAACGAAACAGAATAACAGCTATTATTCATGACGCAATGGAAAACAGCCGGTTTATTCAATATGAAAAAATTAAAATGAATAATTAAATATTCAGTATTTAAAAAATAATGGATAAAATAAATTGAAGATGGAAACTGAAATAACAAAGGATATAGACAGGGTATTGCAAAATGCATGGAAAGCTTTTCATGAATACAAGAAATTGCCATTAAAAAAACGAGCAGATTTTATGCGGGCTATTGCTGTTGCGTTAGAAGAAGCTGGTGATGAATTATTAGAAATTGCTGCCATGGAAACCAATTTGCCATTGGCCCGTTTACGCAATGAAAGAACAAGAACAGCATTCCAGCTTAGCAGTTATGCAGATGCTTGTGAAAGAGGTAATTGGCTGGAAGCGTCTATCGATGCAAAGCATGATGAAAACAATAAACCATTACCGGGGTTGCGAAAAATGCAGGTTCCGCTGGGCCCGGTCGTTGTTTTTGGTGCAAGCAATTTTCCGTTTGCTTATTCAACAGCAGGAGGTGATACTGCCTGCGCATTAGCAGCAGGCTGCCCGGTCATTATAAAAGCTCACCCGGCACATGCCAAAACATCAGACCGGGTTGCTGAAATCATTTTAAAAACGGCCAGGATCCTTAATATGCCGGATGGAATTTTTGCGCATGTGCATGGAGGTAATGAAACCGGCAAACAACTGGTTCAGCATCCATACACAAAAGCTGTAGGTTTTACAGGTTCCTTTGAAGGCGGGATGGCTTTGTACAATTTTGCCAATCAAAGAAAGGATCCTATCCCGGTATTTGCTGAAATGGGCAGTGTGAATCCCGTGTTTATATTGCCGGGAAAATTAAAAGAGGATGCAGAAGGCCTTGCAAAAAATATGGCGGCATCCATTACATTAGGATCAGGACAATTTTGCACCAATCCAGGTTTGATGATCGCCTTAAGGAGCGAGGAACTGGATCGTTTTATGACGTTACTAAGTGAGCAAATCAGGCAAACATCACCTGCGACCATGCTGCATCCAGGCATTTATAAAAGTTATGTTGAAAAGCGGGAAACAGCACTTTCACAGTCAAGCGTTGAAACGGTAGCTGTTGCAGAAAATAGGGCATTGGAAAACCAGGGAATTCCAACCATTGCTAAAGTTGATGCGGAGGAATTTATTCAAAATAACTTCTTACATAAAGAAGTATTCGGTCCTTATTCATTAATGATTCAGTGCAACAACCTGGAACAAATGCATGAAGTAGCTCTTTCTATTGAAGGCCAGTTAACCGCATCTGTTATGGCTACAAATAATGACCTGCATGAAAATGCTTTAATAATAGAATCAATTAAAAACATTTGTGGAAGACTGGTGTTAAATGGTGTTCCTACCGGAGTAGAAGTCTGCCAGTCTATGCATCATGGTGGCCCATTTCCTGCAACAACAGATTCAAGATTTACTTCTGTGGGTGCCGATGGCATTAAAAGGTTTTCAAGACCAATATGTTTTCAAAACTGGAGCAATGATTTCTTGCCTGATGAATTGAAAAATGAAAATCCATTGCATATTTATCGTACTGTAAATAATGTACTGACAAAAGATCCACTGATTTAATTATACTCAGGAAGCAAGTTTCAGGGATCTTTCTTCTTTCATGATCTGCCAGGCAAACCATGCTGTTGTAATAGT
Organism: uncultured Chitinophagaceae bacterium; assembly: GCA_946885335.1. The sequence continues at coordinate 1,308 of CAMPGG010000048.1, read as the reverse complement.
AGAAAAAATAAAATAAGTTATAAGGAAAGTATTTATCCAGGTTCCATACTGGTTGGCACCAAACCAATTGCCACTGCTTAGAATTATGTAAACACCAAGTGCATTCTTAATGCATTCCCAAAACAATGCAAAAGGATTGCGATCCATCAACTCAGTAAAGGCATAGACGGTTAAGAAAATAAAAAGTCCATAATAAAAAATGCCAGGACTACCGATGGAAGCAATATTTCCAAACAAGTAACTAATAAGTAATAGAAGCATTATTAGTTGAAACCAGATAAAAACGCTCATACGCTTCACAGGCTGTGGATTATATTTTTCAAAATGATACACATCCTCAATTTTGTAAACCGGGTATTTTTCAGCAACATCTTCGGGCCGCCAACCGGTGGGCATAAACCAGATGCGTAATTTATCCTTCCACTTTTTTGTTCGCCATGCATCCTGCATCAATAAAAACAAATGCTGAAAATTTATCTTGATCGGGTTCCATGTTCTTACCGGTCTTGTAATACCATAAACCGGCGGTACATCAGGTAATTCTTCCTGGAAGGTGCCGAAAAGTTTATCCCAAATAATTAAAATCTGCGAATAATTTTTATCCAGGTAAACCGGGTTTATCGCATGATGTACCCTGTGATGAGAAGGAGTAACAATGATTTTTTCTAAAAATCCCATTTTGTTAATATGCCGTGTATGATACCAGAACTGGGCGAATAAATGCAATGGTGCAATAACTGCGATCACTTGCCCCGGTACACCCAATAATGCAGCAGGCAATAAAAAGACCGCGAAAATTTTTAAGATGGATGAAATGCTTTGTCTTAATGCGCAGGCCAAATTAAATTCTTCACTGCTGTGATGAATGATATGATTGTTCCAGAAAAGATTGTATTCATGCGAAATCCGGTGCACCCAATAACCGGCAAAATCAAGTGCAATAAATGCAATGAAATAAGTTAAGAAAGTTCCCTTGACTTGTGTGATTGCTATTTGATCAACAAGCCATGGATAGGAAATGATGGCAACACTCAAACCCAATACATCTTTTGTAGCATTGGTAACACCGGAACTCAAACTGGAAATCATGTCCATATTGCGGACTGTGTCCATTCCTTTTCGCCAGCCATACCATTTTTCAAACAAGACCAGCAGCAAAAATGCAGGCATGGCAATCAATAAAATCTTTCCATAAGTTTCCATCCATAAAAATTGGATATGAATGTAAGAAATTGGATAGAGTTTTCATAATATAAGAGGTACACACATTTAAACATATCAAATTATTTGATCGTAATAAATAATATC
>CAMPGG010000047.1 GCA_946885335.1 uncultured Chitinophagaceae bacterium | reverse complement strand
TGGAAAGATCATCAATGAATCAAGATTTAATAAATTAATCAGCTACCTGGATGAAGGTTCGGTTATACATGGAGGTGAGTTTGACCTGGAATCATTGTATATAGCACCAACGTTATTAACCAATGTAAAAGCTGATGCATCGATTATGAATGAGGAAATATTTGGACCCATATTGCCAATAATTACGTTTTCAACTTTTGAAGAAGCATTAAACATTGTCAGGAGAAATGCAAATCCCCTTTCATTTTATTTATTCACACAAAACAAACTGAGCGAAGATGCCTGGATCAATAATGTGGCATTTGGTGGCGGATGTATCAATAATGCGGATTGGCATTTTTCAAATCCTAACCTGCCTTTTGGTGGTGTTGGTAACAGTGGAATGGGCAGTTATCATGGCCGTTTTAGTTTTGATACTTTTACCCGGTTAAAGCCCGTAATGAAAACACCCACCTGGTTCGATCCTAACCTGAAATTTCCACCTCTTGAAGGAAAAATTAATTTGTTTAAGAAACTGATCCGGTAAGTTGAAAACAATCATGCAACTTATCTGTTAGTTAACTACTGCAACATTTTGATGAAAAAGAAGTATATCATTTTAAAAAGGATTTTGATTGCCTTCATCATTATATCGGTGGCAGGGTTTCTGTATGTTTTGCATGTAAATAAAGATTCAACTATGAATATGACCCCTAAGCAAAAAATAATGAAAGCAGCCTATCCACTGATTTCCCGGTTTAATAAAACATTTAAGAACGATAAAAAAATAACTATAAATAAACAGCCTATGCAGCCTCCTGTTTCTTTTTACGATTTGTCCATACAGTTGAACGATGGTACAGAACTTCCGTTTTCTGCTTTGAAAGGCAAAAAAATTTTATTGGTAAACACCGCGTCCAATTGCGGCTTTACCGGCCAGTACGAAGGACTACAAAAATTGTATGAAGAAAATAAAGACAACCTGGTTGTAATTGGTTTTCCTGCGAACGATTTTAAAGAACAGGAAAAAGGTACGGATGATGAGATAGCCAGCTTTTGTAAAGTAAATTATGGCGTTAGTTTTCCTTTAGCCAAAAAAGCACATGTAATTGGTGATGATCGTCAACCCGTTTATAACTGGCTAACAAATGCATCACATAACGGCTGGAATGAGCAGGCACCCGGTTGGAATTTTTCCAAATACCTGGTAGATGAAGAAGGGCGGCTGACCCATTATTTTGAAACAACAGTAGAACCTACCAGTAAAGAAGTATTGGAAGCAATAAAAAATTAATTACCGGCTCACCAGTTTTAGACCAACAATAGAACTGATCAACAAAAAGATGAAAAATATCCGCCAGAAATCGGTGGATTCTTTAAAGAAGATCATTCCTATTATTGCAGTACCCGCGGCACCAATGCCTGTCCAAACAGCATAACCTGTTCCGATGGGTATGGTTTGAATGGCCTTATTGAGCAGGAAAAAACTAAGGGTAATGGAAATAAAGAAAGCGATGCTCCAGCCGGTATTTTTGAAATTATCCGACAATTTCAGGGAGGTGGTAAAAGCGACTTCAAATAATCCGGCAAGTACTAAAATGATCCAGGCCATAACTTTTTAGCCAAAGATAGATAGAAATTACACCGGGCATTTTTCATGGTAATTGATTAATTCAATCGGTGTTTTTTCAAAAGTATACCCGCTGTATGCACGGGTAACCTGGTCAAGCACTTCATCAATTTCTTCAACCTGTGTAAGGGTTACCAGTTTGGTTCTGTATTCTTTTATGTTGGGCAATCCTTTCAGGTAATTGGCATAATGCCTGCGCATTTCGTTGATGCCAACAACAGGGCCTTTCCAATCAACACTAAAATGTAAATGCTTACGGGCAACCTGCACACGGTCTTCAACCGTTGGCGAAGGGAGGTGTTCACCAGTTTTAAAGAAATGTTTTATCTCATTAAAGATCCATGGATAACCAATAGCTGCCCGACCGATCATGATACCATCAATGCCATAACGGTTTTTGTATTCCAGTGCCTTTTCCGGTGAATCAATATCTCCATTACCAAATATGGGGATTTGAATTCGTGGGTTATTTTTTACTTTTCCAATCAGCGTCCAGTCTGCTTCTCCCTTATACATCTGGGTCCGGGTACGTCCATGAATAGCTAAAGCTTTGATGCCAACATCCTGCAATCTTTCGGCAACCTCTTCAATATTGCGGGTATTATCATCCCAACCGAGGCGTGTTTTAACTGTAACAGGCAAACTGGTAGATTTCACTACGGCAGATGTTAGCCTGACCATCAGGTCCACATCTTTTAAAACGCCGGCTCCGGCTCCCCTTAGCGCCACTTTTTTAACCGGGCAACCAAAATTAATATCCAATAAATCGGGGTTTGTTACATCCACGATTTTGGCTGCCAGGGAAAGGCTTTCCTCATCACCCCCAAAAATCTGGATACCAACCGGTTTTTCATATTCGAAAATGTCCAGTTTTTTCCGGCTTTTAATTGCATCCCTGATCAAACCTTCACTGCTTATGAATTCAGTATACATGAGGTCTGCACCTTTATCCTTACAAACTGCGCGGAAGGGTGGATCACTCACATCTTCCATAGGTGCAAGAAGTAAGGGAAAACCAGGAAGCTGTATATTGCCTATTTTAACCATAATTACATTAAAAAAAGCCGGTCAGAAACTAAGTTTTCTTCGTCAGGCTGCTGACCGTATTTTTGAGCCTGCAAATGTACAATCAAAAAACGTACTTCACACATGGCATATCTTAAAACCAGGCCCGCCTGGATTCAACTGATGATCTTTATCAGCATGGCTTTCGGAATATTTATCGTCATTAGCCTGATCGGGGTTATGATACTAAGTAGTTTAACCGGGATCAATGTGATGGAAATGGGCGATCCGGCTAACTGGGATTTTGATGATCCTTCTTTATTAGGATTTATTCGCGGCATGCTGGTGATACAGTTTGTTGGATTGTTTTTATTACCCAGTATTGTTTTTGCCTATTTTGCTGACTCCCGTCCCATGGAATTTCTTGGACTCAAAAAGCCGGTAAAGTCTTTTTATTATTTAGCCGGGGCACTGGCTTTAGTTGTTTCATTGCCACTGGTAGACTGGTTAGGCGCTATTAACCGGGAAGTGGTTTTCCCGGATGCAATGAGAGACTGGTTAGTGAAAAGTGAAGATGATGCCGCCCGCCAGATAGAGTTTCTTTTGAGCCGCAATACTACCACGGATCTCCTGATCAACCTGGTTGTTGTGGCTGTTTTTGCAGGTGTGGGTGAAGAGTTGCTTTTCAGGGGCGTTTTACAACGCTTATTGATCAAGATCTTTAAAAGTCCAATGGCAGGAATTATCGTTGTTGCTTTTGTTTTTTCGGCCATACATTTTCAATTCTTTGGATTTTTACCAAGGTTTGTTCTGGGTGTTGTGCTGGGTTTGATCTATTGGTACAGTGGGAGTTTATGGCCCGCCATTATTGCGCATTTTGTGTATGATGCGGTGGCAGTCATTGCTGTTCACTTTAATCCTGAATTATTGAGTAATACGGAAGCAACGCTTTTTACCGATCATATCAGTTGGATATATGCCATTATCAGTTTGCTGTTAATGGGTGCAATTATCTGGTATATGAAAGTTCAGTCAACCATAACTTACGAAAAAGTATATGCGAATGATGAAATTGAAGAACCATTTTCAACCTAACTCATAGCTAATGGCATTTAACTGGCGCACTTTCAAAACCCGGAGTCTTACAGCACTTGTTTTTGTGATTATTATGCTGGCCGGGTTATTAATCAACCAATGGTCTTTCTTCCTGTTATTTTCTATTATTCATTTTGGATGTTGGGTAGAATACCAGGAACTGGTTGGCAAAATTGATTTTGGCTATAAGGAAATTTCATTTTTTCATAAGTATGGGGTGATGATCGCTGGCTGGTGCCTGATGCTCTATTTTACAATGGATGCATTTACCATTTTTGGTATCCGGCTTCATGAGTTAGGATGGTGGTTGGGTTTGATGTTCATTTTTTTATTACCGGTCATTGAATTGCTGTTTGCAAAAAATATCCTTTTAAAAAACATCGGTTATTCCATAACGGGTATCATCTATATCTCTTTAAGCTGGGGTTTGTTAATGGAAATGACTGGAATTTCACAAGGTACAATTGAGCCATTTTTTAAGACAGGTGGTTTTAGTATAGAGATCCCGATCATTATCATTTTATCTATCTGGATCAATGATACAATGGCTTATATCGTGGGATCATTGATAGGAAGAACACCCTTTTCAAAAATATCGCCCAAAAAAACCTGGGAAGGAACTATTGGGGGTGTTATTTTATGTGTGGCTACTATTTTTCTTTTTGGATTCTTAATCTATGGCAGCATAAATGAAAGGGTAATCAATTATGCCATTATCGCTTTAATAGCTTCAATAGCCGGCACTTTTGGCGATTTGCTTGAATCCAAATTAAAGCGATCTGCAGGTGTAAAAGACAGTGGCCAACTAATGCCGGGACATGGAGGTTTCCTGGATCGTTTCGATTCACTTTTACTGGCCATTCCTTTTGTTTGGTTGTATGTGAGGATGTTTATGAATTAATGGTTAATGATTAATTATTAATGGTTAATGAGTTTTCGTTATCATTAACCACTAACCATTAACAACTAACAATTAAAAAAGGATGCCTAATTTTGCCATTCAATTTTTTTGCTAATGACCATTCACAAAGAAGGATATAAGACCATTGCTATTGCTGCTATTTTATTTGGGGTGATAAATATCCTTTCCTTTTACCTGCTCAGTTACAATTTACCCGTATTAAGTGTGATCATTTTTATTGTAACATTTGGATTACTGCTTTTTGTTATATCTTTTTTTCGCATACCCAACCGGAAATTAATTTCAGGCGATAATACCGTGGTAGCCCCTTGTGATGGCGTAGTGGTGGCCATTGAAGAAGTGGATGCCGATGAATATTTTAAAGACAAAAGAATCCAGGTTTCCATATTTATGAGCCCTTTAAATGTGCACGTAAACCGGAATGCGGTTAGTGGTGAAGTTATGTATAGTCAATACCACAAGGGAAAATACCTGGTAGCCTGGCATCCAAAATCTTCTACAGAAAATGAAAGGCATTCAGTGGTTTATAAAACCGGTAACAGGGAAATCCTGGTAAAACAGATAGCGGGTGCGGTGGCCAAAAGGATCGTAAACTATTTAAAACCAGGGCAAATGGCGGTTCAGGGTGAGGAAATGGGTTTTATTAAGTTCGGTTCACGTGTTGATCTGTTGCTTCCATTGGATTCGGAAATTACGGTGAAATTAAAGGAAAATACTAAGGCAGGTATTTCATTAATTGCAAAATGGTAGTATATTTACTGGTCAACCTTACGAACATTTAACCGTCAACCGTACTGAAATGAGGAAAAAAATAGCTCTTCTGCTTATCGGATCAGGGTTCCTGACCGGCAGTATAACCTTCGCTGCACTTTATTCTAACAATGATGTAAAAAAATGTCAAAGCTGCAATAGCAGCAGTTGTGTAGTTAAAACGGTTTCAGTTGAACCAGAACGACCCCTGGTTTCATTGTAACTGCTTAGTTTATAAAATATTTTCCAATTCTTTTAACTCGTAGATAGTATAAGTAGGCTTTACGGGAGTGGGTAGCCTTTCAAAATTTACATGCACCTGGTCTATGCCGGCATTGATGGCGCCCTGTATATCAGCCTCAAAATTATCTCCTATCATAATGCAATCTTCCGGGACCGCTTCGCAGCGGTTAAAAGCATATTCAAATATTTCTTTCTGAGGTTTCAGGCAGTTTGAACATTCAGAAGTGATGACTTCTTTAAAAAAATGCTTTAAACCGGAATATTGCAATTTGCTGTGCTGCGTAGCATCAAACCCGTTTGTTATCAGGTGGAGCTCGTATCCCTTTTCTTTTAAATATTTTAAAATTTCCAATGTGTATGGAAATAATTGGGTTCTTGTTGGTAACAGATCCAGAAACCTGGTACTTAGTTCCTGCGCCAAATCCTGGTCGACTAATTTAAAATCCAATAAGGTGAGCCACATTCGTTTGTATCGTAATTCCTGCTGTTTTATTAATCCATTGCGATAACGTTCCCATAATCTTTCATTATGAACCAGGTAATTTTTATAAAATAATTCAAAATCAGGAATACCTTTTTCATGCAGGGCATGTTGCTGGTGCAGGTCTAAGAGAGTAGACTTTGCATTTGAATCAAAGTCCCAAAGTGTATGATCAAGATCGAAAAATATATGTTTATACATAGGTAATGAACATTCTAAAAGGGTTCTTGTTTGGATGTTACAATTGATTTGCAAATTACTCCATGTAAATTTGCTTTTTGTTAAATGCATCCATAATTAATATTTAAAGCGGATTTATTCATGAACATTGTTATTACCGGCGCATCAAAAGGTCTTGGAAAATCAATTGCAGAACAGTTTGCCGGTGATAAACAGGGGCATAATGTTTTATTATGTGCACGCAACGAATCTGCATTAAATAATACCTGGAAAGAATTGCAAGGCAGGTTTCCCAGGTCAGGAATAAAAGTTTTAGCCTGCGATCTAAGTAAAAAGGATGAAATCAAAAGGTTTGTACACTGGATTGATTCGGAGGTAGATTCAGTTGATGTTTTAATCAATAATGCAGGGCAATTTATACCCGGCAGTGTTCACAATGAACCAGATGGCGCATTGGAACAAATGATAGAAGTAAATCTTTACAGTGCCTATCATCTTACAAGAATGATTGTACCTGGCATGATGAAACGAAAAAAAGGACATGTTTTTAATATGTGTTCAATAGCAGCATTAAAAGCATATGAGAATGGCGGTGCTTACAGCATCAGCAAATTTGCTTTGTTGGGATTTACAAAAAACCTCCGGGAGGAAATGAAGCCCCATCATATTAAAGTAACCGCGGTTATTCCGGGTGCCGCTTATACAGATTCATGGGCTGGTTCAGGTATAGATCCAAATCGTATAATGGAAGCCGGGGATATTTCAAAAATGATCTATACAGCAGCCTTTCTTTCTCCACAAGCTTGCGTGGAGGAGATCATTATGAGGCCGGTTTTAGGTGATTTGTAAAACACACCATCATTGTTCCTGTAATTTTAACCCTCCTTTTTAATACCTGATGTTTATATTTATCCGCATTGAACGGGATGTTTAAAAATATATTAACCATATCAGGCATACTTGCGGTTCTGTTCTTCGCAAATAACGTTTATGCACAATCGACATTTGAAACGGTGGTTCCACAGGAATCCATCGTAGTCGGCGAATCTTTCCGGGTGCAATATGTTGTAAAAAATGCGACTAAAGTGGAGCAGTTTAAAGCACCACCTATTAATAATTTCAGGATCGTTTCAGGACCTGACATTTACAAGGGTTCTACTGTAGGTAAAAATGGTTTGGTATATATGACCAATATCGTTTTTACTTTGGTTGCAGTGCAGGAAGGCCGGTATTTAATTGGGAGTGCCTCTGCTATGGTTGATGGGCAATTAAAAAAAAGCAACGATGCATTTGTAAAAGTGATCACTAAAGAAGATGCAGAGAAATTTAAAAACAACAAAGTAGAAAAAGATTCTTTGTCTGAATTTTATTTAAATGAGGATGAAAATGTGATGGAAAAGATCAGGCAAAATCTTTTTTTAAGAGTTAGTGTTGATAAGAAATCTATTTATGTTGGAGAACCTGTTGTTGCGGAATTTAAACTTTATTCCCGGCTTGAATCCAGGTCAGAAATTATAAAAAACCCGGGCTTTTATGGCTTTGGCGTACATGATATCATTGGACTTGGCGACCGGGTTAGCACTACTGAAATAATTAATGGAAAACCATTTGATGTTCATGTAGTACGGAAAGTGCAATTGTATCCATTGCAACCCGGCACATTTACGATCGATGGGATGGAACTGGACAACCGGGTAGAATTCAATATGCAGGATCTTGAAGATACAGACCAGGAAATTGTTGAAAACATGTATGGATCTCAACAGAATCTTGGCAAAAATGATTTTATCGAGACTTTTGAAATGGCATTGCGTACGCCACCGATTAATATTAATGTGAAGCCCTTACCCAAAGAAGGCGCAACACAAAACTTTAGCGGAGCTGTAGGAAAGTTTAATATTACCGGGAAAGTTGATAAAGAAAATCTTCAGAAAAACCAGGAAGGAAAACTGGTTATTACGTTAAGGGGAGAAGGTAATTTTTCCCAAATAGGTGCACCAAATATTCAATGGCCTCCGGAACTGGAATATTTTGAATCATCATCCAGGGAAAATTTTAACCAGCAGCAGGTTCCGCTATACGGAACTAAAACATTTGAATTTCCATTTGTAGGGAATAAGCCCGGAGATTATATCATTGAACCAGTAGAATTTACTTTTTTCAATGCAAACAGGAACCGGTACGAAACAATTAAAACGCTTCCTTTCTCTATTAAAATAACAAATGAAAGATTCGGCGGTGCAATATCACCTGCCAATCCCCCTGAAGAAAAATCATCTCCGGGTCCTTTAAAAACTTTATTGATTGTTGTTTCTGTATTTGCCATTCTTTCTTTACTGGCGTTTTTATTATTCAGAAAGAAAAAGGAAAAGATTGTTAAGAAAGAACAGGTAACCGCCAGGCATATAGCGATACCTGATATATTGAGACCTTCGAAAGAAACAATGGAAAAAAATGACCCGGTCTTTTATGCCAGGCTGAAAGATGCCACCTGGTTATATTTTGCAGATCGTTTAGGCATAACAGGTAGTGAACAGAATAAGGAAATATTAAAGACCAAAATGGATGAAAAAGGAGTGGATGCCAACCTTACTAACGATATACTGGAATTATTGAAAAAGTGTGAATTACATATTTATACGGGCATGGCTTCTGCTCATGATGAAGCATTTCTTTTTTCCCAGGTTGAATCGTTTATGTATAAAGCGGATCGCTTATTGCTCCCGGCCTGATTCGGCATATTTATAACCCACACCTCTCACCGAATGAAAATATTTTGGATGACGGCTGTCTTCTTCAAAATATTTTCTAAAACTTAAAATAAAATTATCGATTGTCCGCGTGGTTGGATAAACATTATAACCCCAAACAGCCTGCAGAATTTTTTCACGGGTAACTACCTCGTTTTTATTTTCGATCAGTAATTTTAGAAGCATAGCTTCTTTCTTACTCAATTGAATTTTTTGACCATTTTTAGAAATGGCTTCCTGTGCCTTGAAATCAATATGGTTATTTCCAAATTCATACACATCACCCACCGAAGTTTTGTGCTGAAGTTTTTTATTCTTGTTGATCAGTTTTTGAACCCTGAGTAATAATTCTTCCAGGTTAAAGGGTTTGGTCAAGTAATCATCAGCACCTTTTTTTAAACCTGCGACTTTATCATTACTAGTATTGCGTGCACTCAATATCAGTACGGGTACTTCGATGTTGTTAAGTCGGATAGATTCTGTAACTGTTATACCATCCATTTCAGGCAACATCACATCCATGATCACTAAATCAAAGTATTCATTCTGCAGGCATTTTAAGGCCTGCAAGCCATCATAAGCCGAAGTTACTTCGTAACCTTCCAGCTCAAGATTCATCTTAAGCGCTTCATGCAAATTTTCTTCATCTTCTACCAACAAAACAGATGCTTTAGATGGATTCATTTATTAAAATTTTTTTATCTGAAATGCACATTGAAAATAGTTCCTTTAGGAAGATTGTCTGTTATTTTTATTTCTGCGTAATGGGCTTCCGCGATTTTTTTACATAAGTAAAGTCCCAGCCCGGTGCCATGCGCTTTCCTCGTCATTTCATTTCCTACGCGGTAAAATTTATCAAATACCAATGGCTTTTCCGATTCTTCGATCCCTTCACCTTCATCAATAATCCGCAAGGTTGTTTCGCCGTCTTTTCTATATAACACGGAATGTATCGGTTTGGTTTTGGGTGAATATTTTATGGCATTTTGTAATAAATTATTAACCAGCATTTGTAACAGCAATTCATCTCCATTGATTTTAATTCCATCCTCTATCTCCATTTCGAACCTGCGTTCAGGAAATCGCAAAGCAAAATCCTTCACCCGGTCTTTAACCAGTTCCGATAAATCAAGTTTTTCTTTTACCGCCTTATATTCCTGGCCTTCCAGTTGAGATGAAACCAGGATGTTATTGGTCAGATCGTTCAGCCGGTTGGTTTCCTGCAGGGTAACCTGTATGATCTTTTGTTGTTTTTCAGTTTCCAGGTGATGCTTTTGCAAAGTTTCCAGGTTTAAACGCATAATGGAAATGGGCGTTTTTAATTCATGTGTCACCGCCATCATAAAATTTTGTTGCTGTCTTTGCAGCCTGATCTGGTTACGAACGGACCTGTAAACGAAAGTAGCTCCCAATAATGTCAGTATTAAAAAGGTGATACCCTCACTGATGTATTTGGCGGTGCCTCTTTTATTTTCGTTGATGATCAGTTTGTATTGCTCGTCATATGCCGGGGAATTGCGGGGCGTTTTTAACTGCAGTAATTCAATGCGCATATCCGTAAGCGTTGCATTTTGTTGTTCCAGGCTGATGAACCACCAGATTAATGCGGCAACAATATAAAAAAGCAGGAACCAATATGCGATGGTAGCTCTTTTAAATTTTTTTTTGCTTTGCTCCGTCATGGGGAAAGGAGATATTATTGTTTTTTCTCTACCCGCAAACCAACATTCATCACATGTAACAAAGGGTCTTCCCTCATATCCTGTTGCAGTGTGAAAGTATATTCACCAGGTGTTTTAAAGGAAATATTATTTTCAGCCAACTCATTATTGATTGAAATCCGGTGGTCATAAATATCATCCATAGCTGTTGCCAACCAGCCATCCTTATTGGTTGCCAGCGTTTTTTCAATCCTGATAGTATGTGCCGAATCGCCGGGAGATTGAATGGAAAGCTTTACCCAAATATTATTATACCGGTACTTTTCATTATGTCTTAAAATGAGCATAACATCATATACGGCTGTGGTGTCTTGTATATTAAAAGTAAACTGGGGTTTAAAATCAGCTTTCCATTCATGCTTCGGTATAGAAGCATGTTTTTCAAACAAATCAATATCGGTACAGGAAGTAAGCAAAAGGACGCCCCAAACAAACAGAAATAATTTTGATCTCAACGTAAAAATTTTTACAAAAATAATCAGCAGTTATTAAAACCTTGCAGGTTTAAATCAAAGCACATTCAATACCTGTTCTTTGGCCTTTTCTAATTCATCTTTCATCAACACTACAGACTTTTGAATAGTAGAATCGTATGCTTTTGCACCGGTGGTATTGATTTCGCGGCCAATTTCCTGTAATACAAAGGATAATTTTTTACCCTTGGATTCTTCATTCTCATTTAACAGGTCAATGAAATAATCGCAATGATTTTTAAGTCTTACCTGCTCTTCGGTAATGTCGATTTTTTCAATATAATAAATCAATTCCTGCTCTAAGCGGTTATCATCATAGTTCTCTTTGCCAACCTGTTCCTGTAAAAGCCTTTCAATATTTTCGCGAATACGTGTTTGCCTTAATGGTTCAAGCCGGATCACTTCGTCCTGTTGTTTACGGATATTTTCAATGCGTAAACGAAGTTCATTTTCCAGCGATTTGCCTTCTTCCAAACGATGATTATTCAGGTTATCAATGGCAACAAAAAGAATATTTTCAAACTCTTTCCATTCTTCATCCGTCAAAGTTTCACCTGTGGGCGTAATAACTTCGGGAAGTTTAACCAATGTGCTCAGGATGTGCGATGAATCCAGGTTAAGCGCTTCAGATAATTCGGATAGCTGTTTATAATATCCTTTTGCCAGTTCGATATTTATACTGACAGGTTTTGTCTGGCCTGTTTCTTTTAAAGAAATATTACAATCTACCGAACCGCGGGTTAGTTTGCTGGAAAGAATCTTGCGAATATCAAATTCAAATGGCCTCAAAAAAGAAGGCAATTTTAATTGTAGTTCAAATTGTTTTCCGTTCAGCGATTTAATATCTATCAAAAAAGTTTTACCACCTGCAGCTTGTTCTGCCCTTCCAAAGCCGGTCATTGATTTCAACATACAAATAAAATTGGTACCGGGTAAAGTTATCCTAAATCCCCGAAACCGGTTTATTTTATAACCGCTTATACAGTGTTCATCATAGTAAATAAATTATAAGTTTTAATTTCAGGTATGTGCGGAATTGCAGGTATAGTAAGTTCTAACCCGGGATTTGTAACAAATGAACGGCTCAGGGTCATGGGTGAAAGTCTTGCTCACCGTGGCCAGGATGGGGATGCCGCCTGGCTGAATGATGCCGGGGAAGTGGGTTTCAGCCACCGGCGCTTAGCCATCATTGATCTTTCTGATGCCGGCAAACAACCCATGCATTTTGCCGGCAGGTATACGATTGTTTATAATGGCGAGGTATATAACTACCCGGAATTAAGAGATGAACTTGTAAAAAAGGGTTACCAGTTTATTTCAAAAACGGATACAGAAGTGATTCTTGCTGCGTATGATCATTACCGGGAAAATTGTGTTGATCATTTTGATGGCATGTTTGCCTTTGCTATTTGGGATGAAAAGGAGAAAAACTTATTTGCCGCCCGTGACCGTTTTGGCGAAAAACCTTTTTATTATTTTTTTGATGATGAACAGTTTGTTTTTGGTTCAGAAATGAAAGCCATTTGGGCTGCAGGGGTACCAAAGGTTTTAAACCAGAAAATGGCCTTTAATTATTTAACCATCGGCTACCTGGATAATCCTAACAATGTTGATGAAACTTTCTATGAAAAAATAAATAAGCTGCCACCGGCACATTTTCTGAATTATTCACCCGGTCAAAATGAAGTGATACTGGAGAAGTATTGGGATATTGACCTGGAAAAAATAAATGAATCCATTTCTGAAAAGGACGTTTTTGAAAAATTTGATTGGCTGTTTCATAATAGCGTGAGTAACCGCTTTCGCAGTGATGTGCCCATTGGAACCAGCCTCAGTGGTGGTCTTGACAGTTCTTCTCTCGTGGCAGCTTCCGCCCGCCTGCAACCATCAACAAATAGTTATGATTGTTTTACAGCGGTCTTTCCTGGTTTTGAAAAGAATGAAATGGAATTTGCCCGCGCCGTGGCCAACCAGTTTAATTTAAAGCATCACACAGTTGAACCCAATGCCTCTCAATTAATGAATGACCTGGAAAAACTTATTTATCACCAGGAAATACCTATTGGATCTGCCAGTGTTTTTGTGCAATACAAAGTTTATGAACTGGCCAGTCAACATGGTATTAAAGTGTTATTAGATGGGCAGGGTGCTGATGAAACACTTGCCGGTTATCAAAAATATTTTAAGTGGTACTGGCAGGAGCTTTTCAGGGAAAGAAAACTGATTCGCAGTAAGGAAGTAAAACATGCAAATGAAAAAGGGATTAATGAATCTTTTGGTTTTCGAAATGTTCTCGCGGCTTTGGTCCCTGATTTTGCCAGTGTGATCCTGGAGCAGCAATATCTTGTAAATGCATTATCGCACCCGGATTTATCAAAAGATTTTGTACAACTCCAAAGTAAAGAGGCTTATTATTCAAGGCCCACCGTTTATACTTTAAATGGCGCATTGTATTTTAATACCTGCATGCATGGATTGGAAGAATTACTTCATTATGCTGACAGAAACAGTATGGCGCATGGCAGGGAAGTGCGTTTGCCATTCCTGGATCATAAGCTGGTAGAATTTATTTTTTCTTTGCCATCTTCTTTTAAGATCAGGAACGGCTGGACGAAATGGTTGCTGCGGAAATCAATGGAAAATAATTTACCCAAAGAAATAGTTTGGCGAAAAGATAAAGTTGGTTTTGAACCGCCACAAATGGAATGGATGAAAAATAAACAAGTGCAGGATGCTATGATGGAAGCAAAAAAGAAACTGGTAAATGAGAAAGTATTGAAACCGGAAACATTGCAAAAACCTCCCAATCCGCAGCATGCTTACAGTGCTGATAATTACGATTGGCGATACTGGATGCTGGCATCCCTGTGGTAACTTTTCAATATGAAACGGGCAGATGTTTTATATTCCTCATCTTTGCAGTCCTGAAATTTTAATAATAAAAAAAGATATATGAAGCTTGCAACAAAAATGATTCATGCCGGTGCACATCCTGATCCATCAACGGGTGCCATCATGACACCCATATTTCAAACATCCACTTATGTGCAGGAAGCACCTGGAAAACATAAAGGATTTGAATATGCCCGTTCACAAAATCCAACAAGACAGGCATTGGAAGAAGCGCTGGCCGTTATTGAAAATGGAAAATTCGGACTTGCATTCAGCAGTGGCGTTGCGGCAACAGATGCCGTGATCAAGTTACTGCAGCCTGGTGATGAAGTAATTGCCGCTAATGATATGTATGGAGGTACTTATCGTTTATTTACCAAAGTGTTTGAAAAATTCGGGATCAAATTTTTATATACCGATACGACAGATCCGAAAAATATTGAATCACTGGTAACT
Organism: uncultured Chitinophagaceae bacterium; assembly: GCA_946885335.1. The sequence goes on along the minus strand of CAMPGG010000047.1, from coordinate 1,291 downwards.
GGAAATACAAAACTTGTATGGCTGGAAACGCCCACCAATCCATTGATGAATATTACAGATATCGCGGCGGTTGCTTCAATTACCAAATCAAAAAATATCATGCTTTGCGTGGATAATACGTTTGCTTCACCCTATTTACAAAACCCATTGGATCATGGTGCCGATATCGTTATGCATTCAGCTACAAAATATCTTGGCGGTCACAGTGATGTGATACAGGGAGCATTAATTATGAATGATGCGGATCTGCGGGAGAAACTTTATTTTATCCAAAAAAGCTGTGGTGCTGTTCCAGGACCTATGGATTGTTTCCTGGTTCTGCGTGGGATAAAAACATTGCACCTGCGGATGCAACGCCATAGTGAAAATGGTGCAAAGATTGCAAACCACCTGCGCAAGCATCCAAAAATTGATAAAGTTTTCTGGTGTGGTTTTGAAGATCATCCTGGCTATGCAGTGGCCAAAAAACAAATGCGTGATTTTGGTGGTATGATGAGTTTTACGCTGAAAGATGATAGTGATGCTGCTGCGAGAAAAGTTCTTTCTTCCACTAAATTATTTTCACTGGCAGAAAGTTTAGGTGGTGTTGAATCTTTGATCAATCACCCATCATCCATGACACATGCTTCCATTCCCAGGGAAGAAAGAATAAAGAATGGACTTACGGATGGTTTAATTCGGTTAAGCGTAGGCGTTGAAGATGCAGATGACCTGATCGCTGACCTGGATAATGCCATAGGTTAATAAATGAATCCCGGATTTGATAAGCTGAAAGCGTTCCTGGATAAAAAAGTGGATCAATATGATCAGCCATCATTTATTCCATACGATCCCATTTGTATTCCCCATTTGTTTAAAAAGAAACAGGATATTGAAATAGCCGCATTCTTCGCGGCTATTTTTGCATGGGGCAATCGCACCACCATTATTCGTAAATCAACAGAATTGATGCAAATGATGGATATGGCCCCGCATGAATTTATGTTGAATCACCAGGAAAAAGATTTGAGAAGATTACTGGATTTTAAACACCGGACTTTTAACGCTACGGACTTGCTGTATTTTATTGATTTTTTTAAACAACATTATACATCAAACAATTCACTTGAAACAGCTTTTACCCGTGGAATGAAAAAAGATGATGCTGATATTGAAAACGCATTGTCTGGGTTCCGTCATTATTTTTTTTCATTGGATGAAGTGCCTGCAAGGACAAAAAAACATATTGCCACTCCTGAAACTCATTCAACCTGCAAAAGGCTGAATATGTTTTTAAGATGGATGGTGAGAA
>CAMPGG010000046.1 GCA_946885335.1 uncultured Chitinophagaceae bacterium | reverse complement strand
GCACATAACCTGTAATATGGTCTATATTATTTTCATAAATAATCAGTTTACTTAGTTTGGTTTCAATAAATTTATTTGTAAGATCTGCCATAGAACTGGAAGCATCAATGCCCATTATTTCTTTTCTGGGCACCAAACATTGCCTGATTTTTATTTTAGGAAGCTCCAGTGCATTTTCAAAAAGTTCCGTACTCATTTCCTGCTTTTCATCATTTCCATTTTCAAATTGCTGGAACAGTTCGTCATAATCTGTGTATTTAAAAGCCTCTTTCCTTTCTGCCATCCGAACATTGAATAAGTATTTCAATAACCATTCTGACATATGAATAAGTGAAGCGCCGATAGGATAAAATACCTGGTAGAAAAAATGGATCACCCGGGAGAAGAAATACAACATGCTGTTGCTTCTTGCCCTGAAAATGGCCCTGGGTATGAATTCCACGAAAATCAATAATATAAAAGTGCAGATAGCAATTTCAACGATCATTTGAACCAGCGGAGAACCTACACCGATCAGCAGCCAAATGGGACGCATAACCACTGCGAACTGTAATCCAAAAAATACCAGTAATAAATTAAAACAAATAAGGGTGGTGGTTAAAAACCGGACCGGTGTTTCAAAAAATTCTGCAAGAATGATCCCGCTCGTATGTCCCTGTTTCTTTTTTAATTCGATCCCCAGCCGGTTAGCACTGTAAAATGCCATCTCCATACCAGCAAAAAAACCCATTAATAAAATGGCCATGACGAACCACAAAATATCTTTCATTTCTGCCATACCGTAAAGATAAAGTTTGCCGGGTCAACTGCCCGGAATTTGAACTACCGAAAAATACACCAATTTAATTTATATGCCAATGAAGGTTTCTACCAGTTTTTTGGCTTCTTTACATGCTTTATCCAAATCATCGTTCAATATCTGGTAATCAAAATGATCTTTAAAAGTAAGTTCGTATTTGGCTTTGTTTACCCTGGCCCTGATTGATTCCTCGGAATCTGTACCTCTTGAATTTAATCTTCGTTTTAATTCATCCACCGAAGGTGGCATAATAAAAAGACCCAGTGATTGGGGAAATTGTTTTTTTACATGAATAGCCCCTTTTACATCAATATCGAGTAAGGGTACCTGTTGCTTATTCCATATCCGTTGCAATTCAGACTTCAATGTTCCATAATATTTGCCTTCATAAACCATTTCCCATTCAACAAATTCATCTTCCTGGATCTTTATATTAAAATCCTCCTGGCTTAAAAAATAATAATCGATCCCATTTTTTTCATTGTCCCTCGGTTTGCGTGTGGCAGCCGATATGGAAAACACCAGTTTATCAGGAAAACAATTAAGCAGGTAGCGTGTGATAGACGTTTTGCCTGCACCCGATGGAGCCGTTAAAATGATGATTTTATCCTGGTAAATCATGGTTGCAAAGAATGATAAGAAAATAATATTGCATTAAGATTCCGTTGTTTCTTCGTCTTCCTCGTTATCAAATCCTTTTTCCGGACGCATTTGCGGAAAAAACAGTACGTCCTGGATACTGGGCTGACTGGTCATCAGCATACATAAACGATCAATACCAAAACCAATACCTGATGTAGGCGGCATACCGTATTCCAGTGCTCTTAAAAAATCATGGTCAATGAACATCGCTTCATCATCCCCTCTTTCCATCAGCCTGGCTTGTTCTTCAAACCGTTCACGCTGTTCTAAAGGATCATTCAACTCGGAGTATGCATTGGCAATTTCTTTCCCGTTCACCATTAATTCAAATCGTTCCACCAAACCTGCCTTAGAACGATGACGCTTGGTCAGTGGACTCATCTCAACCGGGTAATCAATAATAAATGTAGGTTGTACAAAATGGTGTTCGCATTTTTCACTAAAGATCTCATCAACCAATTTGCCTTTACCCATCGTATTATCAACATGGATATTTAATTTTTGGCACACTTCACGCAATTGATTTTCATTCATTGTGCTGATGTCAAAACCTGTGTGTTCCAGGATAGCATCGTACATGGTTATGCGCTTATAAGGCGCTTTAAAATCAATTTCATTTTTTTCTACCATTACTTTTGTGGTACCGTTTACCGCAATGGCCGTTTTCTCCAGCATTTGTTCGGTAACTTCCATCATCCACAAATAATCTTTATAAGCCACATAGAATTCCAATACCGTAAATTCAGGATTATGCGTTCTGTCCATTCCTTCGTTACGGAAGTTGCGACTGAATTCATACACCCAATCAAAGCCACCAACAATAAGTCTTTTTAAATAAAGCTCATTGGCTATGCGCAGGTAAAATGGCATATCCAGGGCATTGTGATGCGTAACAAATGGACGTGCCGCGGCGCCACCGGGAATACTTTGTAATACCGGGGTATCCACTTCCAGTGCTCCTTTTTCATTAAGAAATTGCCTGATTGCATTTACCAGTTTGGTGCGCTTTTCAAATGTTTGTTTTACTTCCGGGTTGATGATCAGGTCGGCATAACGCTGGCGATACCTGAACTCGGGATCTGTAACCGCATCAAATGTTTGTCCTTCTGCTTCGCGTACAACGGGCAGCGGTTTCAGCGATTTAGAAAGTATAGAAAGTTCCTGCACATGAATTGAAGTTTCACCGGTTTTGGTTGTAAAAACGTAGCCCTTAACGCCAATGATATCACCCAGGTCAACCAGCTTTTTCCAAACAACATCATAAAGTGATTTATCATCTCCGGGACAAATATCATCGCGACGGATATATACCTGGATACGACCATGAGCATCCTGCAAAACGGCAAAATTTGCTTTACCCATATCTCTAACGCTCATGATTCTTCCTGCCAGGCAAACCTGCGAAAATTCATCTTTATTGTCTGCGTTAAAATTTTCTTTTATGTAAACTGAATTCGTATTCACCGGGTAAAGTGGTGCAGGAAAAGGATCGATTCCCATCATTTGCATTTCGGCCAGTTTTTCCCGCCTGATAACCTCCTGCTCTGATAATTGCTGTGTGCTCATATAATTTAGCTTTAAAACAAAATGGTTGGTACGGCACCAACCAGTTCTTTATTTTTTGCAAAAGTAGATGTTCAACAGCACACGGCAAAAGTGCGTAATACAAATGAACCCGGTTAATAATTAGGTTCAGGATTCATTTAACAAAGATTCATCCAGGCTGAAACGGGTGCGATGATATTTTTTATCTCCTGATCTGTCATAATAAAATGAAATGATCTTTGGAGAAATTTCAGATCCTGCAACTGGCGTGGTTTTAAAAACCCTGTCCCACCAGGTAACGGAAACACCAAAGCAAATGCCCGGTTGTTTAAGATGATGTATCATATGAAATCTTAAAAGTGCAGGAAACATTCTTTTAGCCCATGATTGATGCAGGATATAATGTATCATACAAAACATGGAAAAACCTGTCATTAAACCTGCCATGAAAAAAAAGATAAAATGAAAATAGATGCCTGCCAGCAATAAAATAAAACAGGTAAAGAACATGAATACCCGGTGAAAAAATTTTACACTTATTTCTGTGGGATGACTGTGGTGATGCTGGTGTTTAGTAATGGCATTTAGCTTTGATTTATTTTCTTTCGTGTGCGACCAGAATCGATGGATCATATATTCTGTAAATGTCCAGCAAAACCAGCCATAGAAAAAAATGATGACATGGAATAAAATCTGCCCGATTGAATCCATATAAATAAAAGGGATTATCCAAGGGATGTTCATCAACAAAAAAGTCATGATACACCACGCTTTTGCATATTGTTTGTGAAGCGTATGCCATACTGTTTTATATTCCATATGACCTCCCGTTTTTTTGATTTAAATAACTTTATCCCAATCTAAAACCCCGGGTATGCGTTTACTAATTGAATTTTGCCTGTTCCAAATTCTACAGGCCGGTTTATAATTAATAATTGCCAATTGGCTGCAGGAAATATGGCTTATTTGAATTATATTATATTCCGGAAGGCTGCTTTTGCAAATAATGCAAATAAATTTTAACCCCTTTTATAAATGCAAACGGATCTGTCACAGGACTTTTTATTCCAGCGGATCAGGGAAATTCTGCCACCCCAATTGTCATTGGTTGATGTGGTCTCAGAAATATTACATGTAAGCAGTGACAGTGCATACCGTCGCATCCGCGGGGAAACTCCGTTGGTATTGGAAGAAGCCCGGCAAATATGCCTTCATTTTAATCTATCGCTTGACCAGGTTTTAAATATTCGTTCAGGTTATACTTTGTTTCAAACAACCCGAATTGATAATAACGTGTATAGTTTTGAAAACTATCTGCAAGATATTTTGAATCACCTGGAGAATATAGATTCTTTCATGCACAAACAGATCATTTACCTCACTAAAGACATCCCCATCTTTTATAATTTTTCATCAGAAGCACTTTTTGCATTCCGGTATTTTTTTTGGATGAAGTCATTTCTTCAACATGCAACATACAAAGACGCCAAATTCTCCATTGATTGTTTAACACCGGAAATAAAAAACCTGGGCAGCAAAATCATTAACAGGTATATGCATATACCCTCAACCGAAATTTTAAATACGGAATGTGTTGACAGTTTAATTTTCCAGATTGAATACTATAAGGATGCCGGATACTTTGCTTCCAAATCAGATGTGCGATTGGTGTATGAAGGTCTGGAACACCAGGTGGAACATATAAGAGACCAGGCAGAGGCGGGATGCAAATTTTTAAACGGTGAAAATCCGCAGTATAAAAAAGATAATTATAAATGTGTGTTTAACCGGGTTTTATTGGGTGATACAACCATCCTGATCATCACCGATCATTTAAAAACTTTATTCCTGAATTATGATGCATTGAATTACATGATCACCCGTGATGAAAAATTTTGCAATGACGTTCACAATGATTTGATCAACCTGATAAAACAATCAACCCAAATAAGCAGTGTTAGTGAAAAACAACGCAATAGTTTTTTCAACATCCTGCTTTCAAAAATTGAAGCCCGCAAAAAGTATGTGTAAAATAAAAATTTATGGATAAGCTGGCACTACAACAACAATTATTCAGTCAGATCAAAAACCGGGTAGCCGAACACGTTTCCGCGGTGGATGAAATTGCAGGTTTATTAGAAATCAGTGCTGACAGTGCTTACCGGCGAATGCGGGGTGAAAAACCCATTACCCTGGAAGAGTTGTATAAACTTTGTTCCCACTACCATATTTCTGTGGACCAGATGATGAATATACAAACCGATGCATTCCAGTTCCAGGGTAAACTGATTAATGCTGACAATTTTCGTTTTGACGAATACTTGTTAAACACGCTTAACACCATGGCATATATTACCAGTTTTAAGCAAAAAGAATTTTACACCCTTTGCAAAGACATTCATCTTTTCAGGCATTTTCAATACCGGGAACTGGCCGCATTTAAATATTACTTCTGGATCAAAACAATATACCGGTTCAAGGATATTAAGAGTAAAAAATTCAGTTTTGATGAATATGATGATTCGCTGTATAATATTGGCAGAAAAATACTTTCACATTACATTCAGATGGATGCCGTTGAAGTATGGAACCTGGAAGCGATAAATGCCAGCATCAGGCAAATAGAATACTATCGGGATGGACGGATGTTTGAAAGTGATCATGATGTATTAAAGATCTATGAATCGCTTGAAAAATTACTGGGACATATGGAAAAACAGGCAATCCTTGGTTACCAGTTTGATGACCAGGACCCGGAACAAAAACCGAGGGGTGCGTTTCAAATGTATTTTAATGAAGTATTGCTTTTAGATAATTCAACGTTTGCTGTTTTGGATGGACAAAAAATTTCTTATATGATTCATTCTGTTATCAACTTTATGACTACCAGGGATAGCCGTTTTTGCGAAAATCATTATGCCCATGTACAGAACCTGATACAGAAGTCTACTATGATCAGTTCACAAAGTGAAAAAGAAAGAGCAAGGTTTTTTAAGATTCTGCGGGAAAGGATCGAAAAACGAAAAGAAGCCTTATCTGTTTAATTTTTTACCAGTTACATTTGTTGGCAGATTATTTGAACAACCATTAAAAACATATCTATGAAACGCATTTTGCTTACCCTGTGCATGTTACCTCTTTTTTTTACTTCCTGCGACACACTTTCAAGCCTTCCCGGCAGTTATGGTGGTTATACAGAAGCGGAAGCTGCCCAGGGTATCCGGCAGGCATTGGACCAGGGCATTGATAAAGGGATCAGTTTTTTAAATAAACCGGATGGTTTTTTTGGAAATGAAGCCTATAAATTATTTTTCCCTCCCGATGCACAAAAAGTAGTTACTACCCTCCGGGATCTTGGATTTAATAGTATAGTGGACAAAGCTATTTTGCAAATTAACCGCGCCGCCGAAGATGCAGTGGGACATGCCAAACCAATTTTCGCTGATGCCATTCGCGAAATGACCATACAGGATGCTATCAATATTGTTCGCGGACCCAATGATGCTGCAACACAATATTTCCGTGAGAAAACAACGGCCAAACTGGTTGCCGCTTTTATGCCCACAATTAAAAATTCATTGGATAATACAGGTGCTACCAGGTATTATGCGGATGTGATCAATACATATAATCGTTTTCCTACTACCTTCAATAAAGTAAATCCAGACCTTCCATCGTACGTGGTAGATAAAGCTGTAAATGCATTGTTTGACCAGGTGGCAAAAGAAGAAGCTAATATTCGTGCTAATCCTTTAGCCCGGACAACAGAAATTTTACGCAAAGTTTTTGGAAGCAGATTTTAATAATTTAGAACAATGATCTTTCAAAACAATACAGTGGATATGGCATTATTGCCAAAAGCCGAGGAGGTTGAATTAATCCCAATCGAAAAAAACTATTTGAAAGTATTAAGAATTGAATGGATGATCATATCAGTTATACTGATCATTGCAATGGGTGTATTAATTTTCATGGTGCCTTCACTTCAGTTATTTCCTGCTTACTTACTGATGACCGCGCTGACTATCCTTATCATTATTCTTTATTACCTGTTTCAAACTTTGGCATTTAAAAAAAAGGCTTATGGTTTAAGAGAGAAGGATGTTATTTACCAGAATGGCGTTATTATTCAACAGACCAGTATTTGTCCATTTAACCGTATTCAAAACAGCAGTGTAAGTTCAGGGCCTTTTGAAAGAAAATATGGATTGGCCACTTTGCATCTTTATACCGCAGGTACAACCGGTGCGGATATTCACATTAAAGGGTTGAAAGAAGAAACTGCACAAAGCATTAAAGAACATATTGCCAAAAAAATAGCGGATGAAGAACCTGCAACAGCCTGATTGGCTACAGCCTCAAAGGCAGTCTGCATCAGGTTTGCTCATCATCCTGTATAAGGCTGTTATAACCTTTATTAAAGCAATCTGGCCCGTACTGGTAATTATTCTATTCAGGGAATCTTCCAACAAATCATCCGGGTTACAGTTAATGGTAGCCGTTATAGGGATTGTAGTGCTGGTTAGCTCCCTTATTAATTTTTATTATTTCCGCTTTTTTATTCAGCAGGATGAGATGGTGATCCGGAAGGGATTGGTCAATAAAAAGATCATCACCATTCCATTAAAGAATATCCAGGCTGTTCACATTGAACAAACCTGGATGCACCAGTTATTAAAAATTGCCCGGGTTAAGATCGATACTGCCGGAACGGATAAGGCAGAAGCAACTATTGATGCCATTGCTATTGATAAAGCCGGTATGCTCAGAACATTTTTAATGGAAAGCGAAAAAGTGGAAGCTGAGGTGGTAACCAAACCTGCAGAAAAAGCTTTGCTTACTTTGTCGGCCGCTGATGTAATGAAATTGGGATTAACAGCCAATCATATCCAAACCTTTTTTATTATCCTGGCATTTAGTATGTCCATGTATCAAAACCTGGAAGACATTTTTGGCAACATCATCAGCAGCTTTGTTGAGGAATCTTCTTCCCTGATTGCATTTACAACAAGTGTGATTCTTTCACTGGCAGTTTTGGTGCTTATTGTATCCATTGTTGTTTCCTTGCTGCGAATGGCTTTATTATATTTTGATTTTCAACTTTCAGGGGCCGAAAAAGGATTCCGGATCAGGTCGGGACTAACCAGCATCAGGCAAAACCTGGTACCATTTTCCAAAATCCAATATATTTCATGGAAGGCAAACTGGGTACGCAGAAAATTAAATATTTATATGCTGGAGTTTCACCAGGCAAATGTGGAAGAAAATAAAAAAACGCAGAAAGCATTGGTGCCCGTAATGAATGCAGAGGCTATAGAAAAATTGTTAAGTCCTTACCACCCCGAAATTATTTACCAGGATCATGCGGAACACCAGATACACCCGGCTTATGCCTGGCGGCGCATGCTTATTACCGGTATACCTTTGGGACTTATTTTTACCAGTTTAGCCTGGTTTTTTATACAGGAATATGCACTGTTTTTTATGCTGTGGATACCATTTACTTATATCAGCAACAAGGTTTATCAAAAAAACTACCGGCTATACACTTCCGAAGAAGCTATGCAGGTTTACAGTGGAATTTGGGGCCGTGAATTACAGATATTGCAATGGTATAAAATTCAGAAAGTAAGTCTTCACCAATCAAATTGGCAAAAAAGAAACCAGGTTGCCACTATTGTTTTATATACAGCCGGTGGACATATCCGGGTTCCATACATCAGTCTTGAACTGGCTAACAGTATTAGAAATTACGCTTTATATAAAATAGAATCAACCCAAAAGAACTGGCTTTAACCAGTAGCGAGTAAAACCTGCCAGGCTTCATTTACTTTATCTTGTTTTAATAATTGCGCAGCATAGCGATGCAGTTCCTGCTCCATGTCTGCAGGATTAATACTGTAATATTGAATGATTTGTTTCAGGTGATCATCATTGAATGCGGCATCAATAACAGGCATTTCATTTACATTGGCCAATTGCCCCAGGTGATTGCCGGTCAGGATATTACTGTTACGGATATGCGCAGGCAATGCGTCTATCCCAATACCTAACTGTGTATTGGGTTTGGCAACCTGGAACAGGTTATGTTCATTCACCTGGCAATACCAGTCCCCACCCAATCTTGCCACCTGGTTTATTTTGCGCTGATCCAATCTTCTCATTCCATCATTCCCTGGTAAATCGGTAAATAAACTGTCGTCAATGTGCATCACCAGGACCTCACAAATAACCAACTGCCCCGCACCACCTCCATCGCCCAACGATTTAATTTCCATCACCCGGCATTCCAGTTTTGCCTGGCTTTCTTTTACCATGGGTGGACCAACAACGGTGGCTTTTTCCATTGTAAATCCTGCTTTGATAAATTCATTTACCTCCCTGGGATATTCGCAACTGGCCAGTGATGTTTGCTGCACCATTGAATAGGTTACCATATTGATCACTACTTCAGGCACTTCCATTACATTTTGCAAACTGTGTTTGGTCGTATTATCCCGAACCCTGCGTGCAGGTGAAAATATTACAACAGGAGGATTAGAAGAAAACATGTTGAAAAAACTAAAAGGGCTGAGATTGACATTCCCTTCTTTATCCATAGTTGATGCAAAGCAAATTGGCCGCGGTGCAATGATATGCTGCAGGTAATATTGCCTGTCGGCTGTTTTTAAATCTTTTAACGTAATGATCATGGTGCAAATTAAAAGAACCTTTTTCTAAAATGAGTTTTGTGGCATTTGGTTTAGGTGGTCAGGATTTCAGATATTTGCGCACTATGGCAAAAATAAAACCATTCAAAGCTTTGCGGCCTGCAGTAGAACATGCAGCCCTTGTGGCTTCCCGTCCTTATGATGTTTTGAACAGGGAAGAAGCTAAAACAGAAGCAGCAGGCAATGCAGTTTCTTTTCTGCATATCACCAAGTCGGAAATTGATCTGCCCGAAGATGTGGATATACACGATAAACAGGTTTATGAAAAAGCAAAAGAAAACCTGGAAAAGTTTATGGATGAAAATGTCCTGGTGCAGGAAGAAAAACCCTGTTACTATATTTATCAACTAACCATGAACGGTAGAAATCAAACGGGCCTCGTTTGTGTTTCCTCCATTGAAGATTATTTTAATGGCATCATCAAAAAGCATGAATTTACCAGGCCCGAAAAAGAACAGGATCGCATCAACCATATAAAAACAACCCGTGCCCAAACAGGTAATGTATTCCTGGCCTGCCATGATTTAGAAGAACTGGATGAAATATTTGATCACTGGAAACATGATAACCTGGCTACGTATAATTTCACCACTCCCGATGGCATTCAACATACAATCTGGATCATTGATAACGCAGCAACCATCGATTCTATTACGGAGTTATTTGAGGAAAAAATTACGGCCACTTATATAGCGGACGGGCACCACCGCGCTGCTTCTGCTGCCAAAGTAAGCAAGGAATTGGCTGATAGTGGCGATGCGCAATACTTTTTAACCACTATTTTTCCGGCTGGCCAGTTAGCCATATTGGATTATAACCGGGTCGTAAAAGACCTGAATGGAATTTCAGATGTAGATTTTTTAAAAACGCTGGAAAATGATTTTCAAATCACCCCTTCCGGCGAAGCCGTAAAACCAAAAGAAAAATATGAGTTTGGCATGTTCCTGAACGGGCAATGGTACAAACTGAAACCAAAAGAAAACCCCGGTACCAACGACCCAATTGGTGTTTTAGATATTTCTGTACTATCTGATAAAATACTGGATAAGATATTGGGAATAAAAGACCAGCGGACAGATAAAAGAATAGATTTTGTAGGTGGAATTCGCGGATTAACGGAATTGGAAAAAAGGGTTAACAGCGGGGAAATGAAAGTGGCATTCAGTTTGCACCCGGTAACCATTCAACAATTGTTTGATATTGCTGACAGTGGAAATGTTATGCCGCCAAAAAGCACCTGGTTTGAGCCAAAGCTCCGGGACGGACTTTTAACACACCTTGTTTAAAGGGCGCTGTAATTATTAGTAATCTTGCAACTGGCAGTGGATTTTATCCATCTGACTGACACAAATATATTTATGCAAAAAATAGTTTTTTCTTTTTTAATCGCCACGCTGTTCGGATTTAACCTCTATGCGCAGCAAACAACTGAATCATTACAGGAAAATGCCCGCACTTTTCTCAGGCAGGGTGATTATGACAATGCCATCATTATTTTGAACAGGGCTTTAATGCAGGATAAAAACAATCTTGAATTACAAAAAGACCTGGTCCAGGCATATTATTACAAACGCGATTATGAAAAAGCTTTAGATGGTGTAAAAGCCATCATTGACAGACCCGATGCAGACGTAATAACATTCCAGATTGCCGGTAATGTTTATAAGGCCCTGGAAGATGTGAAAGAAGCGGATAAACTGTATAAAAAAGGCTTGAAAAAATTTCCAAATAGTGGCCCGTTGCACAGCGAATATGGCGAACTTTTATGGGCAAAAAAAGATTACGATGCTATTAAGTATTGGGAAAAAGGTATTCAATTAGACCCTGCTTACAGTGGAAACTATTACAACGCGGCACTCTATTATTTTTATACAAAAGATAAAGTATGGAGCCTTTTATATGGTGAGATCTTTGTTAACATGGAAAGCCTGACGCAAAGGGGAGCCGCCATGAAAGAATTATTACTCAGTGCTTACAAAGAAAAATTATTTGCGGAGGCTGATATGATGAAAGGGGCAGAAAATACAAAAAGTGAATTTGCCAAAGCCGTATTACAAACTTTTAGCCGGCAAAGTTCTATTGCCAACCGGGGAGTAACAACCGCTACACTAACAATGATGCGTACCCGATTTATTACGGACTGGTTTGCCGGCAATGCGGCAAAATATCCATTCCGTTTGTTTGACTATCACCAGCAATTGCTGAAAGAGGGAATGTTTGAAGCATATAATCAATGGTTGTTTGGCACCGTTGAAAACTTACCCGCATTTGAAACATGGGTCAATACACACCAGGCGGCTTATACAAAATTTACAGACTTTCAAAAAGGCAGGATCTTTAAAATGCCTGCTGGCCAGTATTACCAGGCTCAATAAAATTTTTATACTCAAGCGGCTTTGCACCTGGGTGTAAAGCCGCTTTTTTTGTTCCTGATTTTTTTCAATAAATTGTTTGTTCAAACATGAACCATGGATGAACAAGAAAAACGATTATGGAAATTAGCCCGCAAACGAGCCGAATTTAAAAAAAGCCTCAGCATATACCTGATCGCCAGTGCATTTTTTTGGGCTATCTGGTGGTTTACCCTCGGTATGCACGGTCGCAATATGAATTGGCCATGGCCCATATGGCCTATGCTGGGTTGGGGACTAGGTTTAGCTTTCCAGTATTTCGATGCTTATGGTGCAGATAAAGAAACACTTGCAGACAGGGAATTTGAAAAACTAAAGAGGAATGCAGAGAAAAATAAGGAAGCCTGATTTCTATACTTTATCATTCATTATTTATTTCGAATGTTTATAAGCGGTAGATTTAACCGCAAATAACGCTTTTGATTAAACGCTGATATCAACAATAAATCATACTTGACATGACAGAACCAAAACGATTGTTTGATTGCCTTGAGTACCATTTGGAAAAAAATCCTATCGACGATATGCTGGCTGCAAAAGAGAGCGGAAACTGGCGCAAGTACAGCACAAAAGAAGTTTATCAAACAGTTACTAAACTGAGTGCGGGGCTCGTTGGCCTTGGTATCAGTGGGAATGATGGCACACCGGAAAGCAGGGATAAGATCGCAGTTATTTCAAAAAATCGTCCTGAATGGGTGATGCTTGACCTGGCAGTTCAACAATCAGGTGGTGTATTAACGCCCATTTATCCAACCATCAGTGTGAATGAATTGCATTTTATACTGGAAGATTCACAGGCAAAAATGATTTTTGTTAATGATGAAGAGTTGTTTTTAAAAGTGCTTACAATCAAGGATAAGTTACCTTCCTTACAACACATATTTACATTTGAACATGTTCCTGATGCACAACACTGGAAAGAAGTTTTGCAATTATCTACACCTGAACTGGAAGAGAAAGTAAAAAATTTTTCCCGGTCAGTTCAATATGAAGACCTGGCAACAATTATCTACACTTCCGGAACTACAGGCAAGCCAAAAGGAGTTATGTTATCTCATAAAAACATCCTGAGTAATGTTATGGATAGTATGCCTTGTTTTCCTCCCGGAGATAATATGAGGGCCTTAAGTTTTCTGCCATTGAATCATATTTTTGAAAGAATGGTCACTTACATCTACTTATTCAAGGGTACCAGCATTTATTATGCAGAAAGTCTTGAAACCATCGGAGATAACCTGAAAGAAGTACAACCCCATCTTTTTACTACGGTTCCTCGTTTACTTGAAAAAGTGTATGATAAGATCATGCTAAAAGGAAATGAGTTAACAGGCATTAAAAAGAAATTATTCTTTTGGGCTCATGAATTGGCTACAAAATTTGAGATCAACCAGCCATTAAGCCCATGGTACAAGTTCCAGTTAGGTATTGCCAATAAACTCATTTTTAGCAAATGGAGAGAAGCGCTGGGAAATAATATTGTCTGCATTGTTACTGGTGGCGCCGCTTGCCAGGTCAGGCTGATCAGGATTTTTACTGCTGCTAAACTCACGATCATGGAAGGCTATGGGTTAACGGAAACCTCACCGGTGATCAGTGTAAATCGATATGATGAAGCAGGGCGCATGTTCGGCACCGTTGGTCCTTTACTTGAGCATGTTGAAGTGAAAATCGCGGAAGATGGAGAAATACTTTGCAAAGGACCTAATATTATGATGGGTTATTACAAACGGCCTGATCTGACTGCGGAAGTTATTATTGACGATTGGTTTTATACAGGTGATATTGGCACTTTTGTGAAAGATAAATTCTTAAAAATTACGGACCGTAAAAAGGAGATGTTTAAAACCAGTGGCGGTAAATATGTTGCACCATTACCTATTGAAAATAAAATGAAGGAAAGTATTTATGTGGAACAAATACTTATTGTTGGTTCAGACAGGAAATTTGTTTCGGCTTTGATCGTTCCTTCATTTCCTAATCTGAAAGACTGGTGCCACCAGAATAAAATTGATTACACTACAAATAACCAAATGGTGCATCACCCTGCAGTATTGGATTTTTATAAAGACCTGGTTGAAAATTTCAACAAATATTTCAACCACGTTGAACAAATCAAAAAGTTTGAATTATTGCCTGATGAATGGAGTGTGGAGACAGGTGAAATGACACCAAAATTATCTTTAAAGAGAAAAGTTATTATGGAGAAATTCAGGGATGCTATTGAGAGAATATACGCCTGATTGATTACTTAAATTTTACTTTCCGCAAAAACCCGCCAATTTTTTCTTTGATATTATCGGCTTTGCTGCCTGTAAATGCAGCCATGCCCCATTGCAATACATCGCCGGCTACTTTGGAAACAGGTCCGGAAGCCGGACCCAAAAATAATTTTTTTGATAAATAGCCTGTCAATAAACCCAGTGAAGCATTAAAGATGGTTCCTTTAACGCCTGGCTGGTGAAAAGCATGGCTGATCATATTACCAGGTTTTAATGATTCCATGGTTATCTGAGCCTGCTCTTTTAGCGCATATTCCTGCAACGTTTTTTTTTGTTGAAGTTCGGCTATACGTTGCTGTAACTCTTTGGATGTGGAAATTGGAACCATTAATTGCCAAGAATTTTCTTAATAATACGATTATTCACCGGTGTTTTGAGCCAACTGTTTTTATTAAGATAAAAAACAAGTCCGGTGAGTGCATAAAAACCAGCAAGAATTAAAAAACCTAAATAAGTTACACCTACCCATTCTCCAATAACTAATGCCAGCCCTATATTCAACATCGTGATGAATAAAAATGCTATAAAAAATACAACGAGACCTGCATACATGGATGATGCTGCATCCGCTGATTTTTCTACTGCTTTTAATCGGGCAAGTTCCAACCTGGTTTCAACATAATCAGTTGCTTTATGAAATAAATCTTCTACTGCAACTGTAGGTGTACTTTGCTGATCTGTATTTTCTCCGGACTTGTTCAAAAAAATAAAGTTTACATGCTATTTTGAGCGCCTGTCTTAATACCTGAAGTTGCCCTGTCTTTCATATCTGCAGCTTCTGCTTTAGCACTGTCAAATTTGCTGGCGATGTTATCTACCAGGTCATTGAATTTGCTTTTTAGTGATTCAGCTACGTCTGAAGATTTGGTTGAAATTCTACGCCTGGTTTCTGGGCCTTTCTCAGGGGCAAATAAAATTCCTAATATCGCTCCTGCAGCAGCTCCAGCCATAACGCCTAACAGTACTTTTGAACCTGAATTCATATATTTAATTTTATGTGTGAAAAAAATAATGCGGTTAATTAAAGATCATCAATCCATCTTTTAACCTCGTCTTTGGTTTGACCGGTTTTTTGCTGCAGACGTCCTAATAATTCATCTTCTTTTCCTTCTTCATAGGCCAGGTCATCATCCGTAAGGTCAGCATATTTTTGCTTCATCTTACCTTTGGCTTCATTCCAGCCACCTTTTAATTTTAATTTCCAACTTTCCATAATATAACATTTTAAATTTTAATAAGTTCATTCTTTCACCTTTACTGATAAAAAAACTTTGCCAAATGAAGCATTGTTTGTTTTGAAATAATAGAGCTTGTTATTCATCATTTACTTTGATTTTTAAATTTTATATGCGGAAGAATCTCTACATGTAAAAAACTTCATTATCAAAGCATGAATAAAAGCTTATTAATAATCAGGCTAAATAATTTAATAGGATAAAAATTACTGTACTGGAAAGGCAGGTATGTAAATTGGAAGGAATTTAT
>CAMPGG010000045.1 GCA_946885335.1 uncultured Chitinophagaceae bacterium | reverse complement strand
CATAATCGCCTGTTCCTACTTCTTCATTCTCAGCCTGCACAAGATTTAAATTAACTTTTACATTATTACCAGAATTAATAAACAGTTTACCATTTAACTTTTGAGGCAAGGCATCTAACACTAAAGTACCACCGCTAACTTTCAAACCGCAATACCTGTCTGGCGGTGCAGCATTAGAAAACAAGGATGCTTTGATCCATACACTCCCTTCAACTACGGTATAATTTTTTGCAGCATCCTGCTGTAAGATGACAGCTCCACCTGTACGTCTTTGGGTAAAACTTGCTTTAAATAGAATAGCCGGTGAAGATTGATTAGCCAGGTATAAACCAATAAGTTTTTCTATTTTATAGAAATCAAACCAAAGCCTTCTGCCATCTGCATCTATAAATGGACCAACTGTTGTATCAACCCTGGCTCCCGCCGCCCAGGAAGGTACGCTACCTGTTACTTGTGTAGACCTGATGGGAACATCCCTTACGAATAAACGAAGATCCGGTTGTTCCAATTTCGTTGCTAATGCGCCTTGCACAACTGCCTGGATGTTTGACAGCCGGGATCCCTTTACATTCTGCGTAAAAAACAGGTCAGATGATTGAAATGAAAATTGCTGGTTGGTAACCAGGCTGGCATCCTGCTGCAATAAAGTTTTTGCAACTGTTTGTTGCAGTGTGTAAATTAATTGTTCTTCTTCCTGGGTGGTGGTGTGTAAATGTCCGGTGAGAGTGGCGAGCAACGAAACGAGATGCTCCTTTTCCATAAGCAGTGTTATTAAAGTTTATAAATAGCACTAAAGGAGCCTCTTGAATAAAACTATCTTTTAAAAATGGGACAAACAAGCTCAACAAGATGAATATTCAGAAATTTTTATTCACATATAACTGGAATCCTTAGGGTAATTCCATAAAAGAAAAATAAATTTCAATTTAAAAGTAAGTAGAATTGAATTCTTAGTTTATTCAACTGTGATAGTTGTTGATGCATTAATAATTTCGCCGGCAGCAGTAATTCCTTCCATTACAATCAAAAAACGTCCACGCTGATCAGAAGTATAAAATTGAATATCCGTTTTATCGTCTTTATCCTTTATAATCCCTGTTTGCCATAACAATGTTGTCCGATGATCAGGCACACGATCCGATCGTTGATTTTCATTTTGATAAACAGGAGAATAAAATTCTCGTTGTAATTGCAGGCCTTCATAATCAACTGTAACAATAGACGGATCCAATTCGAAACCGTCAAATCGCCCATCAAATGTTTCAAAACTGGCAATACCATTAAACCAGGAAGATCCTACCAGGTACTGCCTGGGCAACACGTCCAGCTTTTTTATTTTAAGCGGATCGTAAGCAAAAATTCTGTCAACATTCCTTAATGGAACGCCATCCAGTAACAAAAGAATATGATCATCATACAAATCTCCGCTTAATTCATCGCTCATGCGTATGCGCAATTGCCCATTGCGTACCACCACGGTAATGGGTAATACATACTCACGTAAAACCTCTTCCATGGTCGTAAATCGCTTATAACTATCCAGCAAATAAGTAAAATCTGCTTTACCATAAAATGGAAATGTGTCATTTACAGGTGGCAATGTAAATTTCCTGATACTGTCTGCTCTAAAAATATTTTGCACCTGCATGGCTAAACTTCTTTGCAAAATTTCCTCTTCATGTTCTTTTGATAAAGAAAATACCGGCAATACCTGTTTTGATTTTATTTCAGCATAAGGATTAATCAATTCCACTTTATAGGTAGCATTGGTTTCGGATCTAACCTGGATAATTATATCACCCGGCCCATAGTAATCTTTTACATCAAAATGAACAATGCCAAGGCTATCTGTTTTTGCCGCATAAAATCCAATGGGTTCTGCAGGAACAGTAAGTAAACATTCAACGCCAGTTGCAGGCAATTGGTTATTCGATTGTGTAACTTTTGCGGTTATCAAATGACCCCTGAATTCGGGAATATATTTTACATCAGATCCCATTGTTTTTGAAATCCCTTTGTCCCAGTTAAAACGTCGCCAGCCATGTGTTAACATCAGGTTATCTGCTGCCTCTTCATTTCCAATTTCATCGGAAAAATAAAAATCAGGAGATTCAATTTGACCTTGCAAAAAAGAACCCAGCCAAAAATAGTTTTGAATATTATACTTATTGTTTCCCAGGCCATCTGTTTCAAATACAGATACAGAATAATTCAAAGAATCAGGATACTTCAACTTATCCAATGAAAAAGACAGCGCAACTTTTTCCCTTTTTTGATACTTTTTTTTGTCCGTATTAAAGGTTACCAACTCATTTTTTCGCGGCTTCTTAAATACCAATCTTTCGCATACTGGTTGCTGTTGTTCATTAAACAATGTAATATGACTTACCCCATCACCGAGTTTATTTTTGTCTAAGTAAAAAGTGATACCATTATTGTAATCTGCAAAACCGGTTTCAATAAACTTTAATGAATTTCTTGTATGTGCAAGGATGGTAACCTGCTCACCTTGCTTACCAGGATTAAGTCCTTTGGTAAAAACATTTATTTTATATTGACCATTTTCATTATCAACCACATTCATTACAAATCCACTTTTCATAATGGCAGGAATTTCATGAATAGTTGTTTCTCCTGATGGCAATTTTATAATGGCCTGGTATGCCTTGCCCGTCTCCGGTTTAAAAATAAAATGCCCCATTCCAAAATGTTTGGGGGAAAAATGCAGAACCGTATCTCCATTTTCATTTTTAATAATTCCATGCGCATTAACTCCTTTGCCTGATTGATCTGCTATATGAAAACCGACTTTGGTTTCAATTCCATCCACCAGGTATCCGCCTTCCGGAAAAAAAGAAACAGTCGTTTTTCTCACTTCGTTATTTTTCTCCTGCCGGGGAGCCTTAATGGTATTTACAATGGTTATTTGTTGTTCATAAAAATTTGCGGCTTCATCATTCTTCATCCAATTAGTGTATGCCCTTAATATGTAATGATCAGAATTTAATGTAACAGGCAGGTAAAAAGAACCTTCGCCCCCGTTAGCCGATAATGAAATTTTTGCCTGTACTACCGGGTTCGAGTTTCGATCCAGAATTTCTACATAGGCCAGTTTGCTGATATTTACCGGTAAATGTGTTTCGCCATTGACTGCATAAATTTTAAACCACATTATTTCACCAGCCAGGTAAAAATTTTTATCTGTGTGGATATACAGCTTCTCCTGGAATAATGGAGCCTGTTGCTGAAATTTATGCTGAACCTGCTCAATATTTTTTTGCGATCTCGATATAGCAGGGATTATTAAAATAAAAGCAACAAAAAATAAAAAACTTATGCCCTTTGATTTATACATATAGTTAATGAGTAAATTTTCAATCAATTTTTAATTACCAGAATGCGGGCCTTACGGTTGATCCGCCTCTTTTAACACAATCAACACATGGAGGGAAAGAGCTGAAATAGCCCGTTATGATTCCTATTGGCAATTCGTCTGAACCATATGGTTCAAACCCTCCATTCTCAAAATATAATTCAATACTATCCGGGTGATTGGCAACTAAAACTGACTCACAGTATTGATAAAAATCCCATCCTCCCAATTGTGACCTGCTAATAAAAATTCTTTTTTCACTAATGGTTGATGCAGTTATAAATCCGATTACCGGTTCTGTTGCATCTGTTACACAGCGAATATTTCCGGTGATCTCTGTAGGCTGTGGATCGAATATAGTTCCCAGTGATTCTGTATTTGTTTTCATCAACTCATAAAACTCGTAAGCCTTTTTATCCAGGGCATATTGACGAACCATAATACTATACCTGACGGAAAATTTGTCATTACCATTAGGAGTAAAAACAAGTGGAGCCTTAGATATCACATCTGATTGCAAACGGGTTGATGTTCCAATTTTAATACTGCTGTTTACTGCATTCTTCCAACATATATATACGTCTTCTGCAGCGGACCTGGGCGATACTACTCCATTTTGATATTTGTATAAGGATTGATAATATGAATTGATCTCCCATGTTTCATCAAAATCCCATTTATAATACCTGGTATTATTTGAAGGATCACTTGTGTTAACATAGATCTGCACACCATCATTATTTTTCTCCCAGCCTATACTATCAATAGGTGGTGTTTGTCTTGCTATCACATAATCAGATAAATATTCCTTCCCATTGTTTGTTTGAATGCGCAACCTGTATTCATTGTTTATTACAAGATTTAAATTTGGTGAGGTATAAATTCCATCACCTGTCATTGATAACAATTGAATGGTATTATCTTTTCCTTCCACTGAAACGTTTGCATTTCGTTCACCCCGTAGCCTGGCACTATCCTCTAACCTGAAAGACCTGGTGATCCTGATGGTTGTTGGTCCACCCACATTCAATACACCTTCCACTACCAAAAAATTTTCTGCAGAAGATTTTGTGGGTGGATCAAATTCCTCGCGACAGGATGCCAGTACCATGACCACAATACAGCATAATAAAAGATTTAACCTTATCATTAAAAGCGAATATTAAAATTGATAAATGGAATAGCACTGCCGAAAATGGAAAGCTTGTAACCTTTAACCCTGCTGCCTTCTGAAATAAAATAAACTGAATAAGGATTTCTTCTTCCCAGCATATTATATACACCAATCGTCCATGAATTATGTGTTTTCTGATTTACTTTATGATTGCCATCTATATTCATTGATAAATCTGTGCGATAATAATCCGGGATTCGATTGGCATTTCTATCAGAATATAAAACCCTTTGAGAGCCTGCATAATAATAACGCCCGATGGGATAAGTGATTGGCCGACCCGTACTATAAGTTGAATTTAATGAAACACTAAAGCGGTGGTTAACCCGAAAATTTCCTGTAAAAGTTACATCGTGTGGTTTATCATAATTAGCAGGATAAAAATCACCATTATTAACTAAAACACCAAGGTCAGGATCATTGGATTGCAATAATATTCTTGAATATGTATAACTGATCCAACCGTTTAATTTACCACCCGGTTTCTTAAGTAATACTTCCACACCATAAGCTTTTCCATCCGTATTGATTACTTCCCTTTCAATATCATGATTCAAAATCAATGATGCTCCCGGTTTATAATCCAGGTAATTATTGATTCTTTTGTAATACACTTCTACAGAAGTTTCAATTGTATTCGATTTTAAATTTTTATAAAATCCAAGAGAAATTTGGTCGCCCATTTGTGGTTGAATATTTGGATCACTTAACTTCCAAATATCGGTGGGTGCTATAGCGGTTGTATTGGACAACATGTGTAAATACTGGCGCTGTGTATTATAACCTGCTTTAATTGAAAAACTTGGGGTAAACGCATACCGGGCAGAAAATCTAACCTCGGGAGCTTTATAATGATTAATAAACTTTCCTTTCGTGAACGATTTGGATTCAACCAAATTAGCCTCCGTATGAGGCATGCCAGCTGCATAATAGTTTACAACTTGTTTGCCCAAATAATTATACAATGAATAGCGAACACCTGTACTGATGGATAATTGATTATTTGGCGTATACCGGTGTGTAAAATATAGTCCATTCTCTAATGCCTGTTCAGCATCAACAACATCTGCAATGACCAGTGATTCATTGCTAAATGGTTTAAATGAACCTGGATTCAATTTGTATAATTGCGCACTTACGCCAAAATCAAATGTGTGTTGCTGGTTTTTGTAATAAACAAAATCAGCTTTTGAATGAATTTGCCGGATATCAAAATTTAATTTAAAAGCATTAACCACATTACTATCACTGACCACCCGGTATTGATATTCGTCCACGCCGGCAATAAATACACCGCTTAACCGGCTGTTAAAACGCTTTTTCCATTTTAGTGTAAGATTGCGGTTTGTATAACCATAAGTAGTATCGCTGTTCAGCGCAAACCGGTCATTGCTTAAATAGCCGGAGAAATAAATATTGTTTGTACTGTCAAACCGGTGTGTAATACCCAGGTTTACATCCTGGAATGATGCACGGCTGTTTTTATATTCATTGGGCAACAATCCTAACAACCAGTTTGCATAAGTTGTGCGACCACCAAAAATAAATGAAGTACGGTCTTTAGCTATTGGGCCTTCCAAATTGATGCGGGTAGTTATAAAACCAATTCCGGCAGAACCGGTAAAATTTTTACTATTACCATCCCTGCTGCTGATATCCAGAACAGAAGCCAGCCGGCCTCCAAACCGGGCGGGAATGCTTGCTTTATATAATTCAACTTCTTTAACTATTTCAGGATTGAAAGCAGAAAACATTCCAAAAAAATGAGAAGGATTAAATATGGTTGCATCATTGAACAGGATCAGGTTCTGATCTGCAGATCCGCCACGAACATTGAAACCGGTACTTGCTTCGCCAACTGTTTTAATACCCGGCAAACTGGTTATTACTCTTAACAAATCAGCTTCACCAAATAAGGAAGGCATTCTTTTAATGCTTTCAATATTCAATTTTTCAACACCCATTTGAACGCGGTTAACATTAATTGTTTTCCTGGAAGAAACAATTACTTCTTTTAAAGTAGTAACCTGTTCAAGTACATCGATATCCAGTTTTCCGTCACTGTAAACGGCAACCTGTAGCCGCGTATCTTTCATTCCTATTGCAAGGATATTTAAACTATGCTGACCAGCAGGAACTGTGAGTGAATAGTAGCCATAGGCATCTGTCAATGTGTAATGTTCATTATCGATAAATACAGAAGTGTTAACCAAAGCTTCGCCGGTTTTAGCGTTTCGAATATAACCGGTTAAAATTGCTCCTCCTTTAGGTGTATTTGTTTTAGTGCCTATCTCGTACAATTTATTTTCAGATGTTACACTTCTTGCTTTTTTTAAATCAAGCCCATAATCAACCAGGCTATCCGAAACTATTTCATCATTTTTATCCTGGGTTGAAAAAAAGCCAACTGGTAACTTTGTAATCACTTTGATGCCTTTGGTAATGTACACCCGGTTCTGATGGTCAATAGAGAATTGGAGGTCTGTATTTTTCAATGCTTTTTCAACCACATCCTGCAAAGATTCATTTTGAACAACCAGTGAAACGTTTATTGAATCAAGTTGCTTTTCATCATACAAAAAAATACAGGAGCATTGCGTTTCCAATTGCTGAAAAAAACTAAGCAGCGAAACTTGTTCAAAACTCCCGGTTACTTTAATATCCCTGGCATCCTGCGCCAGCAGGTTCATATTGAAACAGGCGATTATTACAACAAAAAGCGAAAAAGCTTTTTTCATTATTTTTTATGGTATTGATTATAGAAGTCAGCAATGTGGATGATGGCCCTTTCCCGGTCCTTTTTAAAACGGATATTATTTTTTCGCAGGTCTTTTAAAATTTCCTGTCGCCGGTCACTTAACAGGTTTAGTAAGGATTTTTGATTGCGAATCGAATGATAGATTCCATCTTTAACCAAAAAAAATTTATCCTGCTCGATGAATTTTTTTTCCACTTTTTTATTTTCCAGGTTTTCTTCAATAATTTTTGATCTCCTGGAAAGCAATTTTATTTTACCATCAGCCAATAATTGATAAATATCCGCGATAGGTTCATTTTTAATACCCGTTTTTAACCGGTAAAAATGGAAGCCGGCAAAATGAAACTGCTGAACCCGTTCACCAAATAAAATGATGGGAATGTTATTAGGATGATTCACCATCACTTCATTTTTATAAATATCATATCGCATAGGCAAATCATTATACCAGATTCCATCATATTGAATATTGCCCGTTTGCCAATCGCTGGTAAAATAAAACCCGTGACCTTCAATACCATATTCGTGTCCACGAAAAAGTCTGCCATTATAAATAGCCAGTTCTTTCTTTTGTTTTGAAAAATAAATATTGATAACACTGTCCGTTTTTGCAGTAGAAGTTTTTATAGAAGTTTGCCCGGTGGAATATAAAAAGTGAAGCAAGCAAAAAGCCAGGATGATTCCGAATCTGATAGATTTCATTTAATAAGCAAGGTTGTTTTGGGCCAGGTTAGCGTGTATGATCAGTCTGTTATTGTGAATCTTTACAAAAGCAATATATATATAAAATGTTTTTAAAGGGGTAATAAAATGATGAATACCCTTTAAAAGGTCCAATTATTAACGCTATCCCACTTGTTGGATCAGTTTTGTTGTGAAATTATATAACATTCACTTAAGCATTTAGGCAAGGTAAATCGACCCTTTCTTTGTACCTTTGCCGCTTCAAAAAAATGAGCATCCAGCTATGATCAGTGTAAAAAACGTAACGCTTTCTTTTGGTAAACGAGTACTCTTTGACGAAGTGAGTTTGAATTTTGTTAAAGGCAATTGTTATGGTGTAATTGGCGCCAACGGGGCAGGCAAATCAACTTTTTTAAAAATTGTGAGTGGGGAAATTGAGCCTAATAAAGGGCAGGTTGAAATTACGCCAGGTGAACGGATGGCGGTTTTAAAACAAAACCAGTTCCAGTTTGATGAATATTCCGTGTTAAATACGGTGATGATGGGGCATACAAAGCTTTGGCAGGTAATGCATGATCGGGAAAAAATTTATGCTAAAGAAGATTTTACGGAAGATGATGGCATGAAAGCGGCTGAACTGGAAGGCGAATTTGGTGAATTGGGTGGATACGAAGCGGAAAGTAATGCTGGAACGCTTTTAAATGACCTGGGTGTTTCTGAAAACTTTCACCAGTCACTGATGAAAGACATTCCTTCAAACTTAAAAGTAAGGGTATTGCTGGCCCAGGCATTATTTGGTAATCCGGACATTCTTTTATTGGATGAACCTACTAACGGATTAGACATTGAAACAATCGGCTGGCTGGAAAACTTTTTAGCTGATTATGAAAATATCGTTTTAGTTGTGAGCCACGACAGGCACTTTTTAGATACTGTTTGTACGCATGTGGCCGATGTGGATCGTGCCAAAATAAAAATATTCAGTGGTAACTATACTTTCTGGTACGAGTCATCCCAGTTAATGGCCCGCCAGTTAACGGACAAGAATAAGAAAACAGAAGATAAGCGCCAGGCTTTGATCGACTTCATTGCACGATTCAGCGCAAACGCTTCAAAAAGCCGGCAGGCAACAGCCCGTAAAAAAGCACTTGAAAAATTAACTATTGAAAGTATTGAACCCAGCAACCGTAAATACCCGGGTATTATTTTTCAACAACAACGCGAAGTGGGTAACCAGATTCTGAATGTTGAAAAATTGAGCAAATCCGTGGATGGAAGGATGCTTTTCAATAATGTAACATTTACGGTTAATAAGGGTGATAAAATAGCTTTTTACAGCAGGGACCCTTTAGCAGTTACATCATTTTTTGAAGTGATCAACGGAGAATCAAAAGCCGATAAAGGACATTATGAATGGGGTACAACGGTTACTACCGCCTACCTGCCTGTAGAAAATGATAAGTTTTTTAAAGAAAACTTAAACCTGATGGATTGGTTACGTCAATGGGTACCCGAATATATCACGGATGTTGATGAACCATTCTTAAGAGGATTTTTAGGCAAGATGTTATTCAGTGGCGATGATTGTTTTAAGAAAACAAGTGTATTAAGCGGGGGTGAAAAAGTAAGATGTATGATCAGCCGGATGATGTTACAAAATCCAAACCTGATTATCCTGGATCAACCGACCAATCACCTGGACCTGGAAAGTATCCAGTCATTCAACGAAAGTGCGGCTAATTTTAATGGAGTTGTATTATTATCCAGTCATGACCACACATTCATGCAATCTGTGGCCAACCGGGTTATTGAAATCACACCAAATGGCACTATCGATCGTTTAATGAGTTTTGATGAATACCTGGAAGATGAAAGGGTTCACCAGCTAAGAGAAGAACTATATATGCAGCCTGCATAGGTTGCTAATTTGAATAAATTTTATAAACCCGGTACATTTTACCGGGTTTTTTATTTAAAACACGTGTTGTGTATATATGAATCGAAAACATAATTTCAGGCATAATTTTTACAATAGCAATCCCGAATGACATATATACTTTCAATTATTATTATAGGTGCATCAGTTTTAGGCATGGCCTGGATGCCGATCATAAACCGGGTAACAGGCATATCCTATTCTATCTTTTACGTTTTCTTCGGTATGGTCATTTTTGCCATCTTTAAATCATTGCCTATACCCAACCCCATTATTTATCCCACAGAAACTTTGCACCTGACAGAACTAGTGGTGATAACATCCATTATGGGCACAGGACTAAAGATTGACCAGCCATTTTCTTTGCGTAAATGGAGGGTACCATTTCGGTTGGTATTAATTACAATGCTTTTATGTATTGGAATTGTTTTTTTTGCCGGTCAATGGGCATTTGAATTTGATATCGCCTCTGCCCTTTTATTAGGTGCAGTACTGGCACCAACCGATCCTGTTTTAGCATCCGATGTGCAGGTTGGTCCGCCCCATGAAAAAGATAAAGAAAATATTCGCTTCTCATTAACCGCGGAAGCCGGGATGAATGACGGAACCGCTTTCCCATTTGTATGGCTGGCTATATCCCTGGCATTTTATGGAGCAACCGGTCATGGTAATTTTACCCAATGGGTTTGGTTCGATCTTGTTTACCGGCTAATCATTGGTTTTGCATTTGGATATATCATCGGTCGTGCATTGGCTTACCTGATTTTTTATATCCCTGAAAAAAAGAAATTCATCGTTATAAAAGATGGTTTTGTTGCCATAGCCACAACTTTACTTGTATATGGATTAACCGAATTATTTAACGGCTATGGTTTTATCGCAGTATTTGTATCTGCCATCACCTTGCGCAATTCGCATATGACCCACCGGTTTCATAAAAACCTTCATGAATTTACAGACCAGATCGAAAAAATCCTGGTGGCCATTGTGCTGTTATTATTCGGTGGCAGCCTTGTAAATGGCATTTTAGAGCATCTCACACTTAAAATGGCAGTATTTGGTATTGCATTTTTATTTATCATTCGGCCATTAACCAGTTTGATTGCATTAATTGGAACGAAGCTGCACATCAAAGAAAAAATGGCAATCAGTTTTTTTGGCATCAGGGGAATTGGTTCATTTTTTTACCTGGCTTTTGCACTTAGTACAACCTACTTTTCTTTTGCAAACGAGCTTTGGTCACTGGTATCTTTTATTGTGCTGATATCCATTATCATTCATGGAATAACAGCATCTTCGGTGATGAAAAAAATTGAATCCGAACTTCCGAATGATTTAGCAAATGCTCCTGGAAAAAATGATGAATAAGATTTTACCGGGCATGAAATTTTCAATCAATCATGTAAACTATTATCATGGAAGACAATAAAAACACCGATCAAACAAAAAAACAGGATAAACAGGAAATACCACAAGATGCAAATAAGGATAAAACAACCCAGGACTTTACTGGTTACCCGCATTATCCTGCCAATGAAGAGATGTTGAAACATGGTGAAAAAGAAAATCTTTCTGAAGATGACAAAAGTTTTAATGCCCCGGATGCTGGTGAAAATGTGCCCTCTTACCCCGAAAAGGAAGAATTAAGAGGCGAAATGGATCACGATTCCAATGATTTGCCCGGCAAAAAAGATAATGTAAACAGGGAAGCATAATTAATAAACTTTTCGATTTCAATTATCGACCATGGTTTATATTGGTTGTTCAGGTTATTATTACCCGGCATGGCAACCGGGGTTTTATCCTGATGATCTGCCCAAATCCAAATGGTTTAAATTTTATAGTGAACAATTCAATACCCTTGAATTAAATAATACTTTTTATAAGTTTCCTACCGTTGCTTCATTAAAAAAACTTTACCTGGCAGCTCCTGAAGGTTTTGTTTTTTCAATTAAAGCTCCACGTCTCATTACACATTTTAAACAATTAAAAGAATGTAAAAACCAGCTGAATGATTTTTACAACAGTGTGCATGATGGGATGAAAGAAAAAGCCGGTGCCCTTTTATTCCAGTTTCCACCAAAATTTATTTTTACCGAAGAAAGAATTCAACTGATCAAAGACGCACTGGATCCTTCATTCAGAAATGTAGTGGAATTCCGGGATAAAAGCTGGTGGACTGCGAAAGTGGCAAAACAATTAAAGCAAAACAAAATACATGTTTGTGGTATTAGTCACCCGGATTTGCCAGGTGATATAATGGGTGATAAAGAAATCATCTATTACCGTTTTCATGGTGTGCCAACATTATATCTTTCATCATACAAAAACCAGGCATTACAAAAAATAGCTGATGAAATAAATATTTGTAAAAGCAAAAATGTATTTATCTATTTTAATAATACCATCACCATTGATGGAGCAAAAAATGCAAAGTCGATCAGGAAAATGATTTTGAAAAAACCATAAAGGAATTTTAAAGCACCATCAGGCTGCATCCCCTCAAATCGCTGCCATCTGTTCTGCCCAAAACTTCAAAACTTCCATCTTCATAAACTTTGCCTGCATCATCCGTTGCAATAAAGGAGCATGAATATATATTGGCCAGGTCAATAACATTTAAAACACCGCTTCCTGCTAAATGAGTGGTTATGGGATCGTCTTCTTCCCTGATAATACATTTCATCCATGCCGGTGACCGGTAAATGCCATTTCCTTTGGAGTAAGCCTGCGATAGCAGTTCCGTCATACCGTATTCAGCATGAATAGATGACACGCCAAAAGCCTTTATTAATTCGCTATGCACTTCATCTCTAACCATTTCCCTTTTGCGCCCTTTCATGCCTCCTGTTTCCATGATTATGGTGGAAGTTAAATGCATGGGAAATTTTGCAGCAAAATCTAACAATGCATATGTAACGCCAATCAATAGTGTTTTTTGTTGCCTGCTTTCCAGCATGGCCAGTTGTTTTGCTAAGGCCTCATCATTATTTAAATAAAATCCACTACCCGGATTTTCGCTAAGCTTCATTAACTTATCAACCATGAACACCAGGGATGAATTTCCTCGCTCCAGATAAGATGGTAATAAACCAAGTATGCACCAATCTTTTACAGGACCATAGATTTGTTCAAAACCCGTTATAAAACTTTCAATATATAGATCTACATTCCTGACCAAATGCCGGCTATTGACTGTTTGCGTGGTGCCGCTGCTTTCAAACACGATTTCTGGAATAAAAGTTGAAGATTTTATTTCATGCGACTTAAAAAATCGAATGGGCAGAAAGGGTATTTGGTTAATTGTTTCAACTTTTGAAACATCTGTATGAAGTCCATCTACAAACTGTTTATAAACAGGGTTTTGCTGGTACTGGA
The DNA here is from genome assembly GCA_946885335.1 of uncultured Chitinophagaceae bacterium. The sequence goes on along the minus strand of CAMPGG010000045.1, from coordinate 2,774 downwards.
AATGAAAGGTTTCCAGCGCCAACCGGGAAAATCCGGCACTTGTAACAGAAAAAATTTTATCACGCCATTCACAGGACATAAATCATTAATATCGGGTAAAAGTGTAAATTTGTCATACTTCAAAAATCGACGAATGAAATTAAAACAGATCATCCCTATAGCCTTATTACTCATCATCGCAGCCTGTAGCAAAGATAAGTTTACGACGGAACCACAGATCGAAATTAAGTCTATGAGCACCGATCTTGTACCTCCTAACTCAGGAATCCGGTTTACCCTCGAATTCAGGGACAAAGAAGGCGATATGAATGATTCTTTATTCGTTAAAAAAGTGCGGTTAAATCAACGGGTAGTTGAAACAAATTTAGATTCATTCTGGACCAAAATCCCGGAATTTCCAAAATACACCCAGGGCGAATTTTTAGTCGATTTAAATTACCAATCCATTATTTCAGCTACATTTCCACCACCGGTTCCGGGAAGTCCCAATGAAAGAGAACCTGACACTTTGGTGGTTAAATTCCTGGCAAAGGATGCAGCAGGTAATAAAAGTGATACTGTGACTTCCGATCAGATCATTGTCCTCAGGCAATAGGCATGAACGTTATAAACCGACTGTTTCGATTTTTTATTTTCAGCAGCTTATTTATTGCACTGTGTTCGGTATTGATGGTTTACCAAACACAATATTTGTTTGATACACCGGGTCCCGGAATTTCATTTTATTTATTTGTTTTCTTTTCAACCGTATGCAGTTATAATCTTCACTGGTTCCTGACTTCACATTCCATAAAGCCTTCTCAACGTATTCAATGGGCCCAAAAATATAAACATATTCACCTCGTATTGTTCCTGGTGGGTTTATTGGGTAGCGGTATATTTTTCTTTGCATTGATCCAGCATTGGCATTGGTTATTGCTGGGTGCTTTTATTACATTTTTATATACGGCACCAAAACTTCCCTACGGAATTTTTAAAGAATTAAAAAAGATCGCCATTGGAAAAACCATCTTTCTCAGTATGGTTTGGACCTATGTCACTACTGCCCTGCCGCTACTTGTTACATCTACTGCTTTTTCCATAGATGCCTGGTTATTCATTAGCAGCCGCTTTTTTTTGATCTATGCCATTTGTATTCTTTTTGATTACAGGGATCGGGAGGATGATAAACTGGATGGCATCCGCAGTCTTATTACTTACCTGGATGAAAAAGGAATTGACAATCTTTTTTATGTTTCCCTGCTCCTGTTTGCCGCTGCAACCATCATGATGTATTGTTATGGACACAGCCTTGCTTTTATAATTATTTTGTTGATACCCGGTATTATAACCGCATTATTATATACCTATGCAAAAAAGAACGATTCCGATATATTTTATTATTTCGTGCTGGATGGACTCATGATGCTCTCAGCATTAATCATGCTTTTGATGTCTTTTTAATTATTTTTGAAATCATTTAAAGAAAATTTTATGGCTAAAGCGACAAAATCGAAAAAATCAGTCCTGACAGATGAATCATTAAGTTTCTTTCGCAAATACATTAATAATGCATCGCCGGTTGGTTTTGAAAGCAGCGGACAAAAATTGTGGTTAGATTATTTGAAACCATACATTGACAATCAGTTTACCGATCCATACGGAACCGCTGTTGGCGTAATTAATGAAAACAATCCTTTTAAAGTTGTTATAGAAGCACATGCAGATGAAATCAGTTGGTTTGTAAATTATATTACGGCTGAAGGTTTAATTTATCTTAAACGCAATGGCGGTGTTGATCACCAGGTTGCACCCGGTCAACGTGTATTTATTCATGGAAAAAAAGGACCGGTAAAAGCAGTATTTGGCTGGCCGGCTATCCATACCCGTTTGAGTAATAATGAAAATAAAGAACCACAACCCAAAGTTGAAAATTTATGTCTTGATACCGGTGCAAGAAATAAAAAAGAAATTGATCAATTAGGTATTCATGTTGGCGCTGTTGTTACATACCAGGATGGATTCGATGAATTGGCTTTCGATTATTATATAGGCCGTGCATTTGATAACCGCATCGGTGGTTTTATGATTGCAGAAGTTGCCCGTTTACTAAAACAAAACAACAAGAAATTACCATTTGGATTATACATTGTCAATGCTGTGCAGGAAGAAGTTGGATTACGTGGTGCAGAAATGATCGCCCGTCGCATTAAACCGAATGTAGCCATTATCACAGATGTAACGCATGATACCAGCACACCGATGGTGAATAAGATCATCGAAGGAGATTGCTCCTGCGGCAAAGGTCCTTCACTCGCTTATGGACCCGCAGTGCATAATAAGTTGTTGAATTTTGTACAGGATGTGGCAGAGAAAAAAAATATTCCTGTGCAATTAAGAGCAGTCAGTCGCAGTACAGGAACAGATACTGATTCGTTTGCTTATGCCAATGATGGTTGTCCTTCAGTGTTAATTTCAATTCCATTGCGTTATATGCATACAACTGTTGAAATGCTTCACAAATCCGACATTGAACAAACCATTCAATTGATGTATGAAACATTACTGGCATTGACACCGAAAACAAATTTGAAGTACTTGTAAGAATTTTATTTAACCAGCTGTAAAGCCCTGGTTAAGCATTCTTGCGTCGCACTCTTTTACGCCTGTTTCGCTATTCAACATTATAGAATTGTTTTTACAAAAACTATATAACCATAACAAACTGCTGTTCCTGGGTTTTGTAATGTTTATTGTCGTACAATTATTTTTGAATTTCAAACAAGGAATGGTTG
>CAMPGG010000044.1 GCA_946885335.1 uncultured Chitinophagaceae bacterium | reverse complement strand
GGTTTATCCTGCATCTCAAATACAAGTTTGCCGCCACGCATTAAATCTTCATGTTTTAGATAATTCAGGTTAGTGACTTTATCGTTCAATGAAATTTTGCGTACATATTTATTTTCCATACTGTTTGCAGGTGCCTGGATAATAAATTTTTTTCCATCCTGCAAGGTGAGTGTGATCTTTTGAAATAGCGGTGCACCAAATACATATTCATTGTTCACCGGGCACACCGGGTAAAAACCCATTGCCGAAAACAGGTACCAGGCACTGGTCTGCCCATTATCTTCATCACCGCAATAACCATCTGGTGTGGGTTGATATAATTTATTCATTACATCCCTGATATGGTATTGCGTTTTCCATGGTTGTCCTGCATAGTTATACAAATAGATCATATGCTGTATGGGTTGGTTGCCATGTGCATACTGGCCCATATTCATGATCTGCATTTCCCTGATCTCGTGGATCACCTGGCCATAATAACTTTCATCAAATATGGGTGGCAATAAAAAAACAGAATCTAATTTTTGCGCAAACTTTTCAGGTCCGCCCATTAAGTTTGCCAGCCCTTTGATATCATGAAATACGCTCCATGTATAATGCCAGCTGTTTCCTTCGGTAAAGGCATCACCCCATTTAAAAGGATTGAATGGCGTAGCAAAACTTCCATCTTTATTTTTTCCCCGCATCAACCCGGTTTCCTTATCAAAAAGATTTTTATAATTAGTGGATCTTTTTCTGAATAGATTAATCTCCGCAGCAGGTTTGTTCAACTTTTTAGCGAGCCTGTAAATCGCATAATCATCATAAGCATATTCCAGTGTCCTGGCTGCATTTTCATTGATGTTAACATCATAGGGCACATAGCCTAAGTTGTTGTAATAGCTCACACCTTCGCGGCCCACAGCCGTCAGCGGGCCTTCGTTTTCAGCATTTTTCAAAAGCGCTTCATACAGAATATCTATTTCCTTAACAGGTACTCCTTTCAAAAACGATTCTGCTATAATGGAGGCTGAATTGGATCCTATCATTACATTTCTTAAACCAGGGCTTGCCCATTCGGGTAACCAGCCTCCTTCAAGATATGCATTGGCCAGTCCGCTCATAACCTGGCTGCTAAATTCCGGGTACATGATGGTGAAGAATGGGAACACCGCCCTGAAAGTATCCCAGAATCCATTATCTGTAAACATATAACCCGGTCTCACCTCGCCATTGTACGGACTGTAATGGACCATTTCATTTTCAGCATTGAATTCATAAAATTTCCTGGGAAACAACAGTGTCCGGTAAAGACATGAATAAAACGTTTTGATATGTTCCATTTCTCCGCCTTCTACTTTTATCCTGTTTAATTCTTTATTCCAGGCGGCCTTTGCCTTTTCTTTGGTGGCGGTAAATGGATCATCACCAATTTCCCGTGCAAGATTCAGTGCGGCTTGTTCATAACTGATAAAAGAAGACGCTGTCTTCACGATGATCTTTTCACCCTTTTTAGTTTTAAAACCAACAATGGCTCCTACATGATCTGCTGTATAAACCAGTGTATCTTTTGCCAGGGTCTTATCATACCAGGTATGTGCAACCGAAAATGGTTTACTGAATTCAAGAATAAAATAATTCTTAAAGTTGGCAGGTACGCCACCACTGTTTTTGGTGGTATAACCAATGATTTTATTTTCTGCAGGAATGATCTCAATATGTGAACCTTCATCAAACGCATCTACCACGATAAAGGAACTGTCATTAGCCGGGAAAGTGAATTGCAATTGGGCTGCCCTGTCAGTAGGTGTAATTTCTGCAGTAACATCAGCATCCGCCAAATAAACACTGTAATAATAAGGTTTAGCTGTTTCTGTTTTGTGCGAAAACCAGCTGGCTCTTTGGTCCTGGTCAAATACCATACGGGATGTTACGGGCATTATGGAGAATTGTCCATAATCATTCATCCATGGGGAGGGCTGGTGCGTTTGTTTAAATCCCCTGATCTTGTCAGCACTGTACTGGTACATCCATCCATGCCCCATCACATTCGTTTGGGGCGACCAAAAATTCATTCCCCAGGGCAAAGCGATAGCTGGGTATGTATTACCGTTAGACAGGCTTACTTTAGAATCAGAGCCCATCAGTGGATTCACATATTCAACAGGATCGGTAATGGATTGTACAAATTGGGCCGATACAACTGCCTGCCAAAAACATGCGGCTAACAGGAAAATCTTCTTCATCATCTCAATACAATTTAAAAATATAAAAGAACAAGATCGTGTTTTAAAAGTATTTCCATTTAGACTAAATATGCTTAATCATCGGCAAGTTTCATGAAATAGTCCATTGGTTAAATAACAACTTCCATGTAAAACTGGATCTAAATTTTAATATTTGTATAAGCGGGAAAATCTTCCTCACTAATGAAACATACTTTATGCGATTGTTATTGCTTTTTACTATTTGTTATTGTTTAGCCGGTTGTTCTTCTCAAAACAAATTAAATGGATCAGGAGATCCCGGGCTGGTAAAAGATTTAAACCAGGTATTGAATAAATCTGTAGAACAATACCAGGCGTTAATGAAAATTACACCAGTTAATCAACTGCCCAGGACTTATGAAAAAGGAAAATTATTAACTACTCCTTCAGATGGATGGGTGAGCGGTTTTTACCCGGGCACCTTGTTTTATCTCTATCAATTTTCAAATAACAACAGCTTATTAAATGAAGGTTTGCAAAAATTGAATGTATTAGAAAAAGAACAATTCAATAAAAATACGCATGATCTAGGCTTTATGATGTACTGCAGTTTTGGCAATGCCAATAACATTGCAGGAGATCATCGTTACGACACAGTTTTGATCAACAGTGCCCGTTCATTAAGCAGCCGTTTTAACCCGGTTGTAGGTTGTATCCGTTCCTGGAATTCTGGTCCTTCCAATTTTCTGGTGATCATTGATAATATGATGAACCTTGAATTACTGATGTATGCTTTCCGGCAAACAAATGATTCTTCTTTTTATCATATTGCGGTTACGCATGCCAATACTACATTAAAAAATCATTTTCGCCCGGATCATAGTTCTTATCATGTAGTGGATTACAATGCGCAAACGGGCACAGTGCAAAAAAAACATACGCACCAGGGTGCGGCAGATGAATCGGCATGGGCAAGGGGACAAGCATGGGGCCTGTATGGATATACAATGATGTTCCGGGAGACAGGAGATGAAAAATATCTTGAACAGGCAAAACATATTGCCAATTTTATTTTAAACCATCCAAATCTTCCTGCAGATAAAATTCCTTACTGGGATTTCAATGCACCAGGCATACCAGGCGCCAAACGCGATGCATCTGCTGCTGCCATCATTAGTTCTGCATTGCTTGAATTAGCGGGTTATGTTTCGGGTAAGGATAAAACAACTTATTACCAGGCTGCAGAAACCATGTTAGCTAATCTTGCTAAACCACCCTATAAAACAAATGGTAATGAATCTGGTGGATTTTTATTGCAACACAGTGTAGGTCATTTACCCAATCTTTCAGAAGTGGATGTGCCATTGAGTTATGCAGATTATTATTTTGTTGAAGCGGCACTTCGTTATTTGGGTAAATTAAAAATTAACCCGGTGCATTAATTTATCCATGTATGAAAATTATTGTCTATTCTTTATTAATCATTATCACCGGGTGCTTATCGCCAAAAAAACAAATAACTGGTAAATCATCATTGGCATTAACACCCCCGATGGGCTGGTCCAGTTGGTATCCGTTTGTAGATACCATCAATGAACAAAAAATAATGGAAACGGCAGACGATATGGTCAGCAGTGGTTTGCGGGATGCAGGATATACTTACCTGCAACTGGATGATGGATGGATGGCCAAAACACGTGATGCAAATAATCGTCAGTTTGCTGATACAACAAGATTTCCCCGAGGAATGAAATTCCTGGCAGATTATCTCCACGCAAGAGGATTGAAACTGGGTATTTATTCTTCTGCCGGCGCCACAACATGCGCAGGTTACCCGGGTAGTTATGATCATGAAGTTACAGATGCAAAAACATATGCTGAATGGGGTATCGATTATTTAAAATATGATGCATGCGGCAATAAAGAAGGCCACAGCGATAAAGAATTATTTAACAGGATGGGACAAGCCTTAAAAGCAACCGGCAGGCCCATCTTGTTTAACATGTGTATTTTTTACAGCGATACAACACATCGCTGGGCACAGGGCCTTGGGCATACCTGGCGCACAGGCGGCGACATTGTAAAGCACATTGAAAAAGATCCTGATGTTACTTATTTAAACTGGTACGAAAATTTGCAAACACAGGTTTTAGGTAAAGAGGATTTCGCAGGTCCCGGTCATTGGAACGATCCCGATAATCTTATTATTGGTTATGCACGCAACAATAAACAAACCTGGGAAGAACAAAAAGCACAATTCAGTTTCTGGGCATTATTATCTGCACCACTTTTTTTAGGTAATGATGTTCGCAATATGAATGATGACATCAAAAACATTTTGATGAATAAAGAAGTCATTGCCATCAACCAGGATAAAGCAGGTAAGCAGGGTACACGAATAATAAACAAGGAAACATATGAAGTATGGAAAAAAACATTAAGCAATGGTCATAAAGTATTATTGATTTTCAATAAAAAAAATGAGGACGCCACTATTCAGGTTGATTGGACAGCAGCAGGAGAGAAGAGCGGATTCAATGTAAGGGATCTGTGGGATCACAGTGATAAAGGTTTTTTTGAAAACAGTTATGTGGCAAATGTTTCACCTCATGGAGTTTCCATGATCCGTTTGTCAAAAAATTGATAAGGTGTATGATTAAAATGATGAAAGCGCTGTTGATTTTTCCTGGATTGATTTGTTTTAACCTGCTTTGTTTTTCACAGGCGAATGATGAGATCGATACTATTTTAAACAGGTATAAACACTTTTTGTATTTAACGGATACATCTTATCCATCACCGGGTGAATTGCCGACAATTAATACGGATGGTAAATGGCCGGATATAGCTTACAATGACGATCAGCAAGGTGTCTGGCAGGTATCACGGCACCTGCAACGGGTAAGGGACCTGGCCATGTCCTGGGCAAAAGAAGGAACGGCAAATTATCATTCTTCAATCATCAAACAAACAATATCATTAGGATTGGAAGATTGGTTCAGGCATCGCTATAAAAGTAAAAATTGGTGGCATAATGAAATAGGCGTTCCACAGATTATGCGGGATATATTGGTTTTAATGGGCGATGGATTAACGCCGGATGAAAGAAAAAAATCGATAGAGATCCTGGGCCAGTATAAATTGGATGGCACGGGTGCAAACCTGGTTTGGAGTGCGGATCTCGGTTTGCATTTTGGCGCATTTACCAATGATTGGAAATTGATGAAACATTGCCGGGATACGATTATGACCGTTATTAAAATTACAACGGATGAAGGCGTGCAACCCGATTACAGTTTTCACCAGCATGGTAAAAGATTGCAGATGTATCATTATGGTGGTGCATTTTTAGTGGATGATGTTCGCATTGCCTGGCAACTGCGCAATCTATCATTAGCATTTCCACCGGAAAAAATAAATATCCTTACCCAATTTGTTTTGAATGGATGGCAATGGATGGCCCGTGGAATCAATACGGTACCCGGTACTATTGACCGTGCCGCCAGCAGGAAAAATGCATTGCACAGTGCAGACATCCGCAACATCATTCCTTTACTATATGAAATGCAACCTGCCAGTAAAGAAGCTTTCAAAGCGATGTATGAAATTCAGCAAGGCAGGGAGACTTTAAATGGCTATCGATATTTTCCTTATTCAGATTTCACTGCCTATCACCAGCAGCAGTATAGCTTTTTTCTCAAGACCAATTCAACAAGGACCCTGTTAACGGAATCTATCAATCAGGAAAACCTGGAAGGTGAATTATTAAACAGCGGCGATTATTATTTTATCAGCAATGGCAATGAATATTTTAATCTTCTTCCTTTTTGGGATTGGGAAAAACTTCCGGGCATCACCAATTTCAGTGGTGAAAAAAAAGATAAGATTCAAAGACAACAATTTGCAGGCAATGTAAGTGACGGAAACATTGGCATGGCCGCGATGGATTATTCATTAGAAAAAAACGGGCAATCGTTGAATGCAAAAAAATACTGGGCTTCTTATAAAAATATACATGTTATGCTGATCGCTGGTATTGAAACTAAAAATCTTTCAGAGCCGGCATTCACTGTAATGGATCAATCCCGCTGGCAAGGTGAAGTAACATTGAACCGCGTTGGAAATATTTTAAAGGAAGGAAAACATTTTTACAACCAGGTAGATTGGCTGCATCATAATGATTTTGTTTACATCCCACTCGAAAATGATAGTGTAAATATTCAATTGCTGCATAAAAAAGCAAGGTGGTCCGACATTAATAAATCAGAACCTTCAGCATTAATCGATGATAAAATATTCCTGCCTGCCATTATTCATTCATCCCGTAATAACGCTACGGGTTATGTTGTGGCTTATGCACCAAATGCAGGCCAGGCAGAGATTATAGCCAATGATCCAAATTGGGACATACTGCGTAACGACAGCATTTGCCAGGCGGTAAGTTTTGAAAAGCAAACGATCATGGCAGCATTTCATCATGCGGCAAAAATCAAATTAACCAGGGATATGAAAATATCTGTAGATAAACCCTGCCTGCTCCTGGTATCGGGTAATAAAATTTACATCAGCGATCCATTGCATAAAGGTGGATGTATTTCCGGAAAAATAAATGGCCGTAAGTTTTCTGTTTGTTTACCTGCTGATGGTTCTACCGTGTTGATTGGTGAATGATAATACACTTCACTTCATATCAATAAATGAATTTATATACATTCTTATATTTTGATAAAATAACTTGCAATCGTAAGATTGTCCATCGTTAAAGTTATATTAACTATTCTTTAAGAATGCATTTATAAATACTTTTGAAAAGGGGCTGCAATATTTTTTTTCTCTCCATCAAAAAATTAAAAAAACAGGTTGCTTTAATTCAACTTAACTGTTGCACAGGAGTATTGCTATGAATAGTTAATACACTGATCTAATAGTTATTTAAAATTAGCTGATATGAAAAAATACTTTCGGAACAACTTTACAACGCCAGGGATCTCATTCAATCATTTATTGATTTGTTTGCGTACGAATATGGGTCAACTGACAAAAACATTTTCCATTGCGGCATGCATGGTGATCATTGGTCTGCCTTTATTGGCCCAGCAAATAACCGTTCAGGGTAAAGTCATCAACAGCCAGACACAGGCTGCGGTACCTGGGGCAACGGTAACAATTTTAGGTAAGCCCGGTGGAGTAACCGCAGATAACAATGGTTTATTTACCATCAACGCATCGGTAGGTGACCAATTGAATATACAATCTATTGGCTATGCACCGGTATTAGTCACTTTAACCGGGGCAACGGATATCACTGTTGAAATGGACATTTCAGCGCAGTCGCTGGATGATGTAGTGGTTATTGGTTATGGAACAAGGAAGAAAAGAGATCTTACAGGTGCCGTTTCATCTATTAAACTGGAAGGATCACCGGTATCATTATTACCAAATGTAAATGTGCTGGATGCACTTAAAGGAAGGTTGCCCGGTTTGGATATCGGTGTTACTAATACTGCTGGTGGTAATCCTGCATTTAATATTCGCGGACAAAATTCTATCAGGGCCAGCAACACGCCATTGATTGTTTTAGATGGTGTTGTTTTTACAGGAAGTTTCAACGAGATCAATCCAAATGATATTGCCACTGTGGATGTATTAAAGGATGCGGCATCCGCAGCAGTTTACGGATCAAATTCTGCCAATGGTGTTATCCTGATTACTACGAAGCGGGGTAAAGCAGGTAAGCCTGTTATTAATTTCCGTGCCACAACAGGCATACAAACATATACCCGCAAACCTGATATGCGTGAAGGAGAAGAGTTCATACAATTTCGTCATGATGTTCTAAAAATGAATGGCGCTTCAACATCCGATCTTGAATTAGACAGGATGTTGCGTCCACTGGAATTACAGGCATATAATGAAGGACATACCATTGACTGGTGGGATGAAGTAACCAGGGTTGCTCCATTCCAGGATTACCAGGTTAGTGTGTCAGGTGGTGCAGAACGTTTGAATTATTATGTTTCGGGAAGTTACCTGAAACAGGATGGCATTGTATATAATGATCAATTTAAAAAATTCACTATTTTATCTAAAATAGATGCAAAGATCACTGATTGGTTAAAGTATGGATTAACACTTTCTGTTGCCAGTAAAAACGCGGATGGTGTTGCAGCGGACCTGGAGAAAGGAACTATCCTGGGTCCTTATTCATATAAATATGTTAACACTCCGGGTTATGAAAACTGGTACCAGAGATACCCGCAAACGACAACCTCCACTTTCAATCCATTCTGGAGAACACAGGAGTATGATGAAGAACGTAACCAGAATTATCGTTCCATCAATTTCCTGCGTTTCGATGCGCCATGGGTTAAAGGATTATCTTATACAGTAACCTATGCATTGAATCGTTGGGAAGGACATGAATCTAATTTTAAGGATGAAAGAATGTTTATCAATACTTTAAATGAAGCGGATTTAAAGGATCAGTCAAAATTCCTGAAAGATGCAAATGGCTACAGGAATAATGCAGAGAGAACAGACTGGTTTTTAAATCATGTGGTAAATTATAATCAAACATTTAATGACCATTCATTTGATGTCACTTTACTTGCGGAAAGGCAAAAGGTAAAAAATCGTCGCATGGCATTGTCAGGCAGAGATTTTTCACAGGCAGGCACAACCGTATTAGGCGTTAATAATCTTGAATTGGGTGATGCTACCAAAAGAGCTATCAGTACGGATTACAGCGAGCTGGCACAGTTAGCTTACATGGGCCGTATAAATTATATTTACAAACAACGTTATCATTTATCTGCTTCTATCCGCCGGGATGGTTATTCAGGCTTTGCGCCCGGTAACCAGTATGGCACCTTCCGTGCATTAGCATTAGCATGGACAGCCAGTGAAGAATCATTTATAAAAGACAACCTGGCATTTATAGATCATCTTAAATTAAGGGCCTCTTATGGTGAAAACGGAAACCCAACTGTGGGTGCATATGCTACATTCCCCACGGTAGGAAGTTCGGAATATTTATTTGGTACCAATACCGTAAATACCGTTTATGCTAACAGGTTAGCGAATAAAAACCTGAAATGGGAAACAACCACTTCATTCAATGTAGGTATTGATTTCTCAATTTTCAGGGATGTGTTGAACGGTAATATTGATTATTATAATTCTAATACCACGGATCTGTTAATTCGCAGAGCCATACCCGTTATGAACGGTTTTACAACGGTTGATGATAACCTCGGTAAAAACCATAACAAGGGACTTGAAATACAATTGAATTCAAACAACATCCGCAGAAATGATTTTCAATGGTCATCCGGGTTGAGTTTTTGGAAAAACAGGAATGAGATCATTACCATTTATGGACTGGATAAAGATGGTGACGGAAAAGAAGATGATGATATTGCAAACAGTTATTTCATAGGTAAATCTTTAGGTGCTATTTATGATTATACATTTGATGGCATCATACAAACCGAAGATGTGGATTACATTGCCACTTATGGTGGTGTGCCCGGTGATATTAAATTTGCCGATTTAAATAAGGATGGCAAATTAGATGCCAATGACCGTTCTATTATTGGATATACCAAACCCAATTATTCTTTGTCTTTATCCAATACATTAACCTATAAGAACCTGCAGTTGTACTTTATGTTCAGCACCATACAAGGTGGCGGTGACGAGAACTTTTACCTCGCATCTAACCAGTATGGACAAAACCCAAGTACATTTGTTCCACATGTGGCCAATTGGCTTGATAAGGAATACTGGATGCCCGATAATCAGTCAAACGTTACACCACGTCCTAATTATGCAAACAAGTATAACTATCGTTTTTCACAGGATCATAGTTTTATACGCCTGCAGGATTTTTCCCTCTCATACCAGTTAAATGAACGAATATTAAGTCGTACGCCGGTTAAAAATTTACAGGTTTACCTGGCCGCTAAAAATTTACTGACCTGGACCGATTGGGAAGGACTTGATCCTGAAACAGCCACGCCATATGCATCAGTAAATGGATTCCCGGTTATGAAAACAGTTACGTTGGGATTAAATGTTTCATTTTAAATCAAAACGTTAACACTCATTTTTTTGAAAATATTAATCATACAGCCATGAAAAAATTTATATACACCGCGGTTTTAGCAATACTGACATTTGCGGGTTGTAAAAAAGACGATGAATTTTTAAAAGAAACGCCAGGCGATTTCTTAACGGTGGATAATGCATTTTTAAATTATGCTCAATTTAAAACTGCACTGAACGAATTATACCGCCAAACCAGGTATAACTATACTAACCGCGATAGCGGGGATGATTTCTTCCACTTCGGTTCCGGCACGGAAAACATATTTGTTCCTGTGCCTGCAAATGCGGCATATACAGACTGGACGATCATAAATGCAAACAGGGGCATTTTCAATGATGTTTACACCAGGCATTTTCAAATGATTTATCATGCCAACAATATTTTGGCACAATCTGAAAATCCTGAGGTGAGTATGTCGGCTGAAGAGAAATTGGTTGTACAAGCGGAAGCAAGGTTTTTCAGAGCTTATGCCTACCGGTACTTGTCTTATCTTTTTGGCGGTGTTCCAATAATTGAAGAACCCGTCACTGCGCCACGTTTGGATTACACCAGGGATCCGAGAGCAGCGGTATATGCATTTTGCGTAGAGGATTTTAAATTTGCGGCAGAAAACCTGCCTAAGACAACTTCCGAACCCGGCAGGCTTGTAAAAGCCGCCGCTGATCACCACCTTGCGGAAATGTATATTGCATTGGGTGATGAAACCAATGATGCTTCGATGTACACTAAATCCATAGAAGCGGCAACAAGAGTAATTGATGGAACCGATGGTGATTATCATTTAATGACCCAGCGTTTTGGTTGGAGAAAAGATGTGCCCGGTAAAAATGTTTTCTGGGATTTATTTCAAATGAGGAGCCCCGAATCTCAAAGCAATTATAATTATCAAAGTGGTAACAAAGAAGCTATCTGGGTGATGCAGGTTGATAAATATCTTCCCGGCGGATTAAATTCCACGATGCCACGTACGGACCAGGAACGTGCTTTCTGGCCAAGCTTTTGGGCTTTGGAAAAATTTGGATATTCCGGTCCTGCAAGGGATTGGATGGGACGTGGAATTAGCATGGTAAGACCAACCAATTATTTTACTTATTACCTGTGGAATAATTCCGGTGCTAATGATATGCGTAATGATCCTGTAAATATTCAACGGGTGTTTTATGCTCCCGATCCGGTTATCAACGGCCAGGAAGTACCAGGTTATGATACCACCTATAAAACAAATGTTACGTTGTTTGATGGAACTAAAATCGTTGTTGAATTGAAACCAGGTGATCCTATTAAACCGGAATGGTTAACCTCACGCCAGGATACTATGGAAAGAGTTTTTCCAAGAGTGATGAAGATGGGTTCCGATTGGCATTATAACGGTGATCCCAGTAATGGATTTGCACAGGAATCATATGCCATTCGTTTGGCAGAAACTTATCTTGTAAGAGCAGAAGCGTATATGAAAGCGGGCAACCTGATAAAGGCAGCGGAAGATATTAATGCAGTCAGAAATCGGGCAGGTGCAGTACCGGTAACACCAGGTGAAGTTAATATTGATTATATTTTGGATGAACGCATCCGGGAATTATTCGGAGAAGAATTACACACGCTGACCTTAACACGGTTAGGCTTGCTTTACGACCGCACCAAACGCTTTGGTATGGAAACATCACAGCAAACAGTAGCCGAAAAAAATAACCTGATGCCCATACCGCAAAGAGTGATAGATGCCAATTCATTAGCCGATTTTCCACAAAACCCGGGTTATTAAGTATGATTAAAAAAATAATTAAGCAATATCTCTTTATAAGCCTTGTTCTGCTTGCGGAACAAGGTTTTTCGCAAAATATAAGTTTGTCGAGCCCTGCTAAAAATTTGCACATTTCATTTTCAACGGGTGATAATATAAACTCACTTATTACTTATAACATAACAAGCAACGGTCAGCCTGTCTTAACAAATGCAGCCATTGCATTTGAAATAAATAAACTGGCGGATCTGCAATTTTCTCTGGCCAGGCTCAAAAAAAACACGGTATTTTCTTCCTGGGAAACGGTGTATGGAGAACGCAAAAACATTCCCGATAATTATAACCAGTTATTTTTCTATTTCAAGTCTAAGGCGGATACATCAGTAAAATTGCAGGTGATCTGCCGTGCATATAATGAGGGATTTGCTTTTCAATATAAGTTAGTTGATAAGGGACAAACAATAATTTTGGATAGCGAGTCATCAACATTTGAAATACCTGCCGGCGCATTAGCATGGGTAAGTCAATGGGCCCAGTCGCCTATTGAAGCAAAAAAAATAAGTGAAATAGAAGAAGTGGTTGAGAGACCAATGACAATAAAATTAAATGAATCCCAGTACATGGCTTTGGGTGAAGCTTCATTGGTGGATTATGCCAGGATGAAATTTGCCCGCAAGAACGATAATACACTGATCAGTCGCCTGGATGGAAAAGTAACAAGTATTGATTCATTAATTTCTCCATGGAGGTATGTATTAATCGGAAATAGTCCGGGAGATCTTTTGCAAAAAAATTATTTATTGCTGAACCTGAATGAACCAAACCAAATTGGGAATACAGACTGGATAGAACCCGGAAAAGTTTTTAGAGAATCAACATTGACTACGGAAGGATCATTTCAGAGTATTGATTTTGCAGCCAGGCACAATATCCGTTATATTATTTTCGATGCAGGATGGTATGGCAAAGAGGACAGTGATACTTCGGATGCAACAAGGGTTTCTATTGATCCTCCCAGGTACAAGGGACCTTTGGACCTGCAAAAAGTGATAGCCTATGGTAAAAAGAAAAATGTCGGCGTCATACTATATGTAAACCGGCGGGCACTTGAAAGGCAATTGGATACCTTGCTTCCCATCTTCCAGGCATGGGGTGTTAAAGGATTGAAATTCGGTTTTGTACAGGTAGGTACACAGCAATGGACAAAATGGGTACACGAGGCCGTTAGAAAGGCAGCAAAATATAAAATGATCGTGGATATACATGACGAATACAGGCCTACAGGTTATTCGAGAACTTATCCCAATTTGCTGACAGTAGAAGGTGTAAGGGGCGATGAAGAAAGTCCCTTTATTGAACACAGCATCAAAACCATTTTCACCCGTTCCATTGCTGGTGCCGCAGATAATACGAATTGTTATTTCACAGGCCGGGTTGACAAAATGGGATCGCATGCTGCTCAAATGGCCAAAGCTGTTTGCATATACAGTCCCCTGCAATTTTTATTCTGGTATGATAGACCTGTACCTGATTCATTATTGACAGGAAAAGAAGGCGAAATAAAAGAAGTCCCTGAACTGGCCTGGTATGATGCATTGCCAACGGTATGGGATGAAACCCTGGTACTGGAAAGTGACATGGAAAAATTTACAACCATTGCCAGGAAAAGTGGTGACAGTTGGTTCCTGGGGTCATTGAATGGCTTAGCATCCAGGACCGTACATTTGAAGTTTGATTTTTTAGAAAAGAATAAAAAATACAAGGCCATTATTTATACGGATGACGAATCTTTGAATACATCAACTAACGTCAAAATATCAACGATGAACATTGACTGGCAATCTGCTTTAACATTAAATGTTTCAGAAAGAAATGGTTTTGCAATACATATCCTCCCTTTATAGCGGGTGGTAATCTGTTTTTAAAATGAGGTACAGATGATGATGAAAAATATCAGCGCTTTAATATTTGTTTCCTGGCTGTTTGTTTTTTCGCCGGCACTAAACCTGGTGCTGGCCCAACCTCCTGCAGGTGTTACCATATCTGTTTCCATGGATCATGCTGACTGGAATTATAAAACGGGTGAGAAGGTTATGTTCTCGATTGGCGTTTACCGGGATGGTAAGCCGGTGGAGGATGTATTGCTGCACTATGAAATAGGACAGGAAAAAATGAATCCCGCCATTGTCAAAGAAGTTCGGTCAACAAAGAAGAACTGCATCATTAATGGTGGTACACTATTGGAACCTGGATTTTTAAGATGCATTGTTACGGCAACAATAGATGGTAAAAAATACAGGGGATTGGCAACGGCCGCATTTGCTGGCGATGATATTAAAGCCTATGCTGAAATGCCTTCGGATTTTTCAACTTTTTGGACCGAAGCAAGAAATGAACAACTGAAACTTCCTTTAGATAAAAAAATGGTTTTACTGCCAGGGCGTTCTGATTCTATCCTCAATGTTTATGAAGTTTCTATTCAGAATAACCGGGGAGGATCAAGGGTGTATGGAATATTATCTGTACCTAAAAAGCCGGGAAAATATCCTGCCGTTTTGAAAGTGCCGGGTGCAGGCGTAAGAGCTTATTATGGTGATACTGCCCTGGCAAAAAAAGGTATCGTGACTTTTGAAATCGGTATTCATGGCGTTACAGTTACTCAACCCAATTCATTTTACTATGATCTGGCATTCGGTCCACTTTATCAATATTATTTTTTTAATCTCGATAACAGGGACAATTATTATTATAAAAGAGTTTACCTCGGTTGTTTGCGGGCAGTTGATCTTTTAACATCTTTACCCGAGGTGGATACCAGCCGGATAGCGGTTTATGGAGGAAGCCAGGGAGGTGCATTATCTATTGTTACCGCTGCTCTGGACAAGAGGGTAAAATATGTTGCTTCATTTTATCCTGCTTTAAGCGATTTAACGGGCTATTTGCATGGCCGTGCCGGAGGCTGGCCACATATGTTTAATGATAAAAATATTCCCCAGGTGGGATTGGAAGAAAAAATAAAAGTTTCGGCTTATTATGATGTAGCCAATTTTGCCAGTTTGATTAATGTCCCCGGAATTTATTGCTGGGGGTATAATGATGAAGTATGTCCGCCAACCAGTATATATGCTGCGTATAATAATATCCATGCTCAAAAGGAAAAGGTGATAACCAAAGAAGCTGGCCATGGATTATCAGCTGAACAGTCCAAAAAAGTAAATGAC
This sequence comes from uncultured Chitinophagaceae bacterium, assembly GCA_946885335.1. The sequence goes on along the minus strand of CAMPGG010000044.1, from coordinate 905 downwards.
TGGTTATTGAAAAAGCTGCAAATAGATAATAATAATTAAATCCAAAAAATTTTCTCTTTCATTTAAAAAGACATCCAAAACATAACAGGTTTCTTTATTTTTATTGTTATGACGAAATCGGATAACGGTAAAAGAAAGAAAGATGGCTTTAATGGTCAAAAAGCAATTGTTTTACCGCAGAAAATAATAGAGAGTTGTGATGCGGCTAAATTGGTTCACCAGTTATACATTACCGATATCGGCTTTTATCCCAAAGCTAAATATCATTACCGGGAAAGATTAACGGGTGTATCTCAAAACATATTGATTTACTGTATTGATGGTAAAGGATGGCTGCATTTTAAAAATAAGGAACTGGAAGTGGAACGCGGACAGTTCATTATCATCCCGGCAAATATGGTTCATAAATATGGTTCGCAGGAGCATGATCCCTGGTCCATTTACTGGTTGCATTTTAAGGGATCTTCCGCCGGGCATTTTGCACAAATTTTAAGTAAGCAAAATACACAATTCGTTAACAGCATAAAATTTTCTGACGAACGGATCCGCCTCTTTGATAATATTTATAAAACACTTGAAAATGGTTATAGCGCAGATAACCTGGGTTACATAAACATGTGTCTCTGGCATTTTCTTTCCTCTTTTTGTTATCCGGATGTTTTTCAAATACCCTTTCATAAAGATCAGAAAGATGCCATTGATATTTCTGTGGAGTTTATGCAGAAACATTTGCATCAAACACTGACACTGCAGCAACTCGCCGCCGAAGTTCATATTTCTCCATCTCATTATTCTGCGTTATTTAAAAAGAAAACAGGATATCCTCCACTAGAATATTTTAACCATATTAAAGTTCAGAAGGCCTGCCAGTATTTGCAATTCACCAATTTGCAGGTTAAGGAAAT
>CAMPGG010000043.1 GCA_946885335.1 uncultured Chitinophagaceae bacterium | reverse complement strand
TGGACATCAGGTCATAGGTTATCAAACTCTTGGTTTACGGTATCTAGGATCCGAAATATAATACCGACATGAGTATCCAGGTGACAATTACAAACCTGAGTAAAGATGACAGCGAAGAACTCCAGAATAAAGGCCGTGCAGGTGTCAATATCAGGTTAAGAGCAAAAACGGGTGAAGATGGCAAACTCGATATAAGCTGGGATCCATTCAATAAAGCGGAAAAAGCCAGGGAAAAAGTGATGGAGGAAAATTAAAGAAATAAGGTTTAGTTGTTAAAGGTTTACTGAATCAAAAATGTGCCCAATTCCAAATACCTAATTCCCAATTCCTACCTAATCAACTTCATGTCATCCTGAGCTTGTCGAAGGGTCAACAAAATCAACATTCATCTCCATTGGTTAAATTGCAGGTTCAATATGCCATTTCAATTACAATCATCATTTCAACCGGCGGGCGACCAGCCACAGGCCATACAGCATTTAACGCATGGTATCCTGGAAGGTGAAAAACACCAGGTATTATTAGGCGTTACGGGCTCAGGCAAAACGTATACAGTCGCAAACGTAATACAACAGGTGCAGCGACCTACATTGGTGTTAACGCATAACAAAACATTGGTGGCGCAATTGTATGGTGAATTCAAACATTTTTTTCCGGACAATGCCGTAGAATATTTTGTTTCTTATTATGATTACTACCAGCCGGAAGCATACATGCCGGTAAGTGATACCTATATTGAAAAAGATCTCAGCATCAATGAAGAACTGGATAAACTCCGTTTACGGGCAACAACCAGTTTATTAAGTGGCCGCCGGGATATTATTGTGGTGGCCAGTGTTAGCTGCATTTATGGTATAGGTAACCCCCAGGAATATGCGAACAGCATTATTCGTATCCACAAAAACCAGGTTATCAGTCGCCAGGGTTTTTTGCATGCGCTGGTTAATTCTTTATACAGTCGTACAACATTGGAATTTACCCGCGGCAGTTTCCGGGTTAAAGGAGATACTGTAGATATAAACCTACCCTATCTTGATTATGGTTACCGCGTTACTTTCTTTGGTGATGAAATTGAAGAAATTGAAACGCTGGATGTTAATACGGGAAAGCGGATTGGTAAAATGCAGGACGCCGCTATTTTCCCGGCCAATTTATACATTGCGCCCAAGGACATGTTGCAACAGGTGATGCACGAGATACAGGATGAAATGAATGCACAGGTTGAATATTTTAAAGCAACGGGTAAATTTATTGAAGCGCAGCGGCTGAAAGAAAGAGTTGAATATGATATTGAAATGATCCGTGAATTGGGTTACTGCAATGGTATTGAAAACTACTCCCGTTTTTTTGACCGCCGTTACCCCGGTACACGTCCTTTTTGTTTGTTAGATTATTTTCCAAAGGATTTTTTATGTGTGATTGATGAAAGTCACCAGACCATTCCACAGGTGAGTGGAATGTATGGCGGGGACAGGAGCCGGAAATTAATATTGGTTGATTACGGTTTTCGTTTGCCTTCTGCACTGGATAACCGGCCGCTGAATTTTCACGAGTTTGAAAATATGCTAAACCAGGTCCTGTATATTTCGGCTACTCCCGGTGATTATGAATTGGAAAAAACTGGTGGTGTTGTGATAGAACAGGTTGTAAGACCAACAGGTTTACTTGATCCGCCAATCGAAATTCGTCCCAGTGTAAACCAGATTGATGATTTGCTGGATGAAATTGATAAAAGAGTTACTAAAGGTGATCGTGTTTTGGTAACCACCTTAACCAAGCGGATGGCTGAAGAGATGGATAAATATTTAGCCCGCATCAACATCAAATCAAAATATATTCACAGCGAAGTGGATACATTGGAACGGGTGGAGATCCTGCGGGAACTTCGGTTAGGCATTATAGATGTTTTGGTTGGTGTGAATTTATTAAGAGAAGGATTAGATCTTCCGGAGGTTTCATTGGTGGCCATTTTAGATGCCGATAAAGAAGGTTTTTTACGTAACGAGAAATCATTAACGCAAACTGCAGGTCGTGCTGCAAGAAATGTTGATGGCCTGGTGATTTTTTATGCGGATAAAATGACCGAGAGCATGCAGAAAACGATTGATGAAACCAATCGTCGCCGGGAAAAACAGATCGCTTATAATATAGAACATAACATCACACCAAAAACAATCACTAAATCCAAGGACCAGGTATTTGCCCAAACATCCGTTTTGGAAATAAAAGGATACGATCCAAACTCTCCTTATGCTGTGAACGATGTGGTTACCGTTGCGGCAGAAAATAATTCAGCATACCAGACCATACCTCAAATGCAAAAAGCTATTTCCAGAATTAAAAAAGAAATGGAAAAAGCAGCCCGTGATCTTGACTTTATGGAAGCAGCCAGGCTCAGGGACGAAATGTTCGGAATGCAAAAAAAGCTGGAAGAAATGAACAAATAAATTGGATTTTCAATTTTTTTTACAGCCCTATACAATAATATTTTGTTTTATATGTTTTTGGCTTTGTATATCCTAAAACCAAATCCAATGAAATTGCGTCTTTCAATTCTGAATATCCTGGCATTTGCAATCCTGGCAATAGCCCTTTATTTAAATTTTATTTATAAAGATTCAGGCATAACTGATTATGCAAGTACGCATCGTACGGGTTTTCTAGTTCATTCTGCCAAATAAATTACAATTGTTTCCAGGTCCTTCTGAGATTGCCGGCGACTAGCCGGTAGGTTTTTTATTATAAAAATGCAATGAAAAAATAAACGGCTTTTGGAGCAGGGCTGTATGCAGCTTAACTTAGCGGCATGAGCAAAAAATTATTCCTGCTGGATGCCATGGCCCTTATTTACCGGGCTTATTATGCTTTGATCCGCAGCCCCAGGTTAACTTCCAAAGGCAAAAATACCAATGCACAGTTTGGTTTTACCAGTACGCTGGTTGACCTGATAAATAAAGAAAAGCCCACACATATTGCGGTTGCCTTCGATTCTTTTGCACCCACTGAACGGCATACCGATTTTGTAGATTATAAAGCCAACCGGCAGGAAGCACCGGAAGATCTCCTCATTTCTTTACCCGATATAAAAAAGATCATCCAGGGTTTTAATATTCCTGTAGTTGAATGTGATGGTTACGAAGCCGATGACCTGATTGGCGGACTGGCACAACAAGCAGAGAAAGCGGGTTACGAAGTTTTTATGGTTACACCGGATAAAGATTATGGCCAATTGGTATCTGATCATATCAAAATTTATAAACCCGGCTACCAGGGAGGCACATTCGAAATTTTAGGTCCCAAAGAAGTGTGTGAGAAATGGAATATTAAATCCGTTTCGCAGGTTATTGATATTTTAGGTTTGATGGGTGATGCCGTTGATAACATTCCGGGCATTCCCGGCGTGGGAGAAAAAACGGCAGCGAAATTATTGGCTGAATATGATACGCTTGAAAACGTTCTTGAAAATGCCGCAAATATTAAGGGCGCATTAGGGCAAAAAGTGATGGCCGGAAAAGAGCTTGCTGTATTAAGTAAAAAACTGGCTACGATCATTGTCGATGTTCCTTGTGAATTTCATGAAGAAGATTTTCGCATCAAAGAATATAATGTTGATGTTTTAAAAGAAGTTTTTACAGAATTGGAATTTAAAACCCTGGGCAAAAGAATCCTGGGCGATCAGTTCAATATTTTCAGCACGGCTCCCGAAGGTGTACAAACGGATTTATTTGGAAATGTTACAGGCACCCAGATCACGGTTAAACCAAAAGAAGAATTAGAAGAAGAAACACCTGTTTCAGGATTACCTGCAGGCAAAAACATTCATAACACTCCACATAATTATTTGGTTATTGAAGGTGAAGAAGCGACCAGGGAATTGGTTGAAAAACTAAAACCGGTTAAAGAAATTTCTTTTGACACCGAAACCACCGGTATTGATGCGAATAATTGTGAACTGGTAGGTTTAAGTTTTTGTGTAACACCCGGCGAAGGATATTACGTGCCATGCCCTCCCGATAAAACAGATGCAACCCGTATCGTGGAAATGTTTAAGCCCATATTTGATGATGACAGCAAAGTGTGGATTGGCCAAAACATAAAATACGACTTGCTTGTGTTGAAATGGTATGGGATAGAATTTAAAGGAGAAGTTTTTGATACCATGGTGGCCCATTATGTTATAGAACCGGAAGGCCGCAGGAACATGGATCTTTTAAGTGCGCAGTTCCTGGGATATGAACCCATTCACATTGAAGAATTGATTGGCAAAAAAGGAAAAGGCCAGGGCACCATGCGGGATGTGAAATTGGACCTGATTAAAGAATATGCTGTGGAAGATGCAGACATTACGCTGCAATTGAAAAACAGTTTTCAACCATTATTGGAAAAGAAGCAGGTAAAGAAAGTTTTCGATGAAGTTGAAACGCCATTGGTAAAAGTTTTGACCGATATGGAATTCCAGGGTGTAAAGGTGGATATGGAATTCTTAAATGAATATTCCAAAGAACTGGAAAAGGAAGCATTGATAAGAGAGAAAAGTGTATATGAGCAAGCGGGGGTACGTTTCAACCTGGCATCACCCAAACAATTGGGAGAAGTTTTGTTCGAAAAACTGCAACTGGATCCTAAAGCAAAAAAAACCAAGGGCGGTCAATATGCAACAGGTGAAGATGTTTTGCTCAAATTAGCCAACAGCAATAAAATTGTTGATGACATTCTTGCTTTCCGGGAGCTGACCAAACTGAAATCAACCTATGTTGATTCTTTGCCAAAATTGATCAATGCAAAAACAGGCCGTGTACATACCTGTTATGGACAAACGATCGCTGTTACCGGGAGGCTAAGCAGCAATAATCCAAACCTGCAAAATATTCCTATTCGCACAGAAAAGGGCAGGGAAATTCGAAAGGCATTTATTCCCCGGAATGAAGAATATGTGCTGGTCAGTGCGGATTATTCGCAGATTGAATTGCGCATAGTTGCGGCAATAAGTGGCGATCCCAACATGTGCGAGGCATTTACTTCCGGCAAAGACATTCACACATCCACTGCTGCAAAAGTTTTTAGCGTGGCTGAAGATGAAGTAACCAAAGAAATGCGCTACAAAGCCAAGAGTGTAAACTTTGGTATCATTTACGGGCAAGGCGCATTTGGTTTGGCGGAGAATCTGAATGTATCCCGTGGCGAAGCAAAGGAGATCATCGAAAATTATAAAAAACAATTTCCCAACATACAGGCATACATGGATGACACGATCAAATTTGCCAGGGAAAACGGTTATGTACAAACGCTGATGGGTCGTAAAAGATGGCTGAAGGATATTAACTCCGGCAACTTTACAGTGCGTGGTTTTGCTGAGCGGAACGCCATTAATTCACCTATACAGGGAACGGCTGCAGATATGATTAAACTGGCCATGATACGGGTGCATGAAGAATTTGGCAAGCATAACTTAAAATCAAAAATGATTTTACAGGTACATGATGAATTGGTTTTCGATGCGCATAAAGATGAAGTGGAATTGATTAAACCCATCATTCTTGAATGCATGCAAACCGCTTTACCGCTACCGAATGGCGTGCCTACCGATGCAGAAGTAGGAACTGGTTTAAATTGGTTGCAAGCACATTAAAAGATAAAGTATGCCAGGTAAAAATCCAGCATTTGACGCTTACATTGAGAAGTCCGCAGATTTTGCAAAACCTATTTTGAATCATCTGCGATCATTGGTTCACAAAGCATGTCCGGCCGCGGATGAAAAAATAAAATGGGGTTTCCCAAACTTTGAATATAAAAACGAAATGCTTTGCCATTTTGCTTCGTTTAAAAAGCACTGTGCTTTTGGTTTTTGGAAAGGATCGCTGATGAAAGATCAATGGCTTAAAGAAAATGCGGAAATGGAAAATGCCATGGGTCATTATGGTAAGATCACCAGCCTGGAAGATTTACCTGCCGATAAAATAATCATGGCTCATATTAAAGAAGCTATGAAGTTGAATGATGAAGGCATTAAGGTACCACGAACTAAACCGGGCAAAGCTTCTCCCATTGAAACACCTGGTTATTTTTTAAAAGAGATCAGGAAAAATAAAAATGCATGGAGTAATTGGGAAAAATTCAGCAACAGCCATAAAAAGGAATATGTGGAATGGATTGTTGATGCAAAAAGAGAAGAGACCCGCGACAAACGAATGCAGCAGGCGATTGAATGGATAGCCGAAGGAAAAGGCAGGAACTGGAAGTATGTAAAATAATTAAATCACAATATGACTTTTGCTGAACAAATTATTTCTTTTCTTTTCAATCTTTCTTTTGATCATACATTACCACACGATATTAAAGTGATGCATCCTTTTAAGGATCCTGAAGTGAAGGATGTTTGCACACGATTTTACCAGAAATTTTATGATGACAAGCAGCCGCGGCAAATGATCATTGGTATTAACCCCGGAAGATTTGGCGGTGGCATTACCGGGATTCCTTTTACCGATCCTATTCGCCTGCAAAGAGATTGCGGTATTGAAAACAACTGGCCCCAAAAACAGGAATTGTCTTCAGTTTTTATTTATGAAATGATAAAGGCATTTGGTGGTGTGCAGGCCTTTTATAAACAAATGTATATAACGGCAATCAGCCCGCTGGGTTTTACGCTTCATAATAAAAACCTGAATTATTATGATGATAAAGTACTGCAACAAGACATTAAACCTTTCATCATTTCCTGTATGGAAGAACAGATATCTTTTGGCATGCGAACCGATCGTGCTTATTGCTTAGGCGAAGGAAAGAATTACAAATACCTGCAAACACTGAATAAAGAAATGAAATGGTTTAAAGAAATCATTCCCTTAGCTCATCCCCGATTTATTATGCAGTACCGGTTGAAAAAAAAGGATGAGTATATAAAACATTATATCACGCAATTTCACCATTGACTATTTTTGCATATGCAAGTTCGCCAAGCCACCACCATGGACGCAGGTCCTATAGCCGTTTTATGTCACAGCCAGTTCCAGGTAGCACACAAAGAAGGTATGACACCGGATGATCTTTTATATTATGTAGATAAAACTTTTAGTAAAGAGGCGGTTGAAGCCGATTTATCCAATAAAGAAAATATTCATTTTGTTGCAACCGATGATGACGGAGAAATAATCGGTTGCATTAATTTGGGTAAGGTACACCTCCCCCAGGCATCTCATATTGAAGATGCTATGGAGATTACCCGTTTGTATATTAAGCCAGCATATATTGGAAAGGGCGTCGCGTCTGCATTAATGGAAAAAGTAAAAACACTGGCCAGGTCAAAACAAAAAGAATCTCTTTGGCTTCATGTTTATAAAAAAAACGAAGACGCCATAAAGTTTTATAAAAAGTTGGGATTTAATATTGTGGGTGAATTAAATTTCCCGGTGAGAAAAAGTTGCCCCGTAGGTTGGGTAATGATGTGTAAATTATAAATATAAATACACACCATTACCTTGTTTTATATTCCATTGTTCTGAGCTTCGGTACCGGGTTTTTTTACAGCTGGTTTCAATTTCACTTCATAAAGATCCTTTCTCCGGTCTTTTAAATTTTGCACACTTCCATAATTATGCAATTCAACCAATAAAGAAAGATCTACATCAGAAATGATGATCATTTCGGTGTTTGGTGTGGCCTCTGCTTTAATGCCATTTACAGGGAATTGAAAATCAGAAGGTGTTAAAACAGCTGCCTGCGCAAACTGCAGATCCATATTGGCAATTTTAGGCAGGTTGCCAACATTGCCCGCAATGGCAACAAAACATTCATTCTCTACCGCCCTTGCCTGTGCGCAGAAACGTACACGGTTATACGCATTTTGGGTGTCAGTTAAAAAAGGAACAAATAATATCTGCATTCCCTGGTCTGCTAATATGCGCCCCAACTCAGGAAATTCTACATCATAACAAATCAGTATACCAATTTTACCAACATCTGTTTCAATGATGGAAACTTTATCTCCTCCTTTCATGGCCCATTCATATTCTTCGGAAGGTGTAATATGAATTTTGTGTGAGAAATCTATTTTGCCATTCCGGTGAAAGAAATAAGATGTGTTATAGAGCTCATCGTCTTCAATCATTGGCATGCTGCCCCCGATGATGTTTACATTATAAGAGATGGCCAGCTTGCTGAATGCTTCCACTAAATCGGGTGTAAACTTCGCTAATTCCCTGATGGCTTGCACGGCAGGTAAATGATTGAAGGATCCCATCAATGGTGTGTTGAACAATTCCGGGAACAAAATAAAATCAGATTCATAATCACTCACGGCATCAACAAAATATTCAACACTTTCCATCAGGTCTTCCATTTTTGCATAAGGTCTTACCTGCCATTGAACGCAACCGATGCGAACATAGCTTTTACGGGAATGCAACAGGCTTTGATCCGGCTCATAATAGATATTATGCCAGACAAGAATGGTCGCATATCCCATCGACTCATTATCCTCAGGTAAATAATTTTTCGAAACAAGCTTAACCTGGAAGTCATTTGATATTTGAAAACTTAGTGTGGGATCATGGATCTCTCTTCGTTTCACACCTTCAATGTATTCCTTTGGCGACATTTTATCGGCATACTGGTGATACCTGGGAATACGACCGCCTGCAATGATCGCTTTCAAATTTAATTGCCTGCAAAGATTTTTTCGTGCTTCATATAAACGGCGGGCTAATCGTAAACCACGTGATTTTGGATCAATAAACACTTCAATGCCATATAAAACATCTCCATTCCTGTCAAACGTGTCGAAAGTATAATTGCCTGTTATTTGACGATATGTATGCTTGTCGCCAAATTTATCATAATCAATTCTTAGCGATAATGCGCAACCGACCACTTTATCATTTACAACAACAGCTATCTGGCCTTCGGGAAATACACTGATCAATTTACTCAGTGATTCTTCCTTCCAGTATTGACCGCCCATGCTTGCATAGGCTTTTACCATAGCTTCTTTTAATTCTTTGTAATCCAGCATGGTAAGATTTCTTACCACGATGGTTGCATTTTCTATTTCCACTTTATTTTCTTTATTGATAATATAACAATTTTGGGTGAAAGTGAGTAAATCGATAAATATAAAATATTTTAATTGCTAAGCTAAAATTGGTTCAGGACCTTTGATAACTAAGTATGTAAAAATGAGACCAACAATTTATTATTGTTATGATGCCTGGTGCGGTTGGTGCTTCGGATTTAGTGGAGTGATCAATAAAATCAGCGAAGAATATCAATCAGATATTTTTTTTGATGTATTATCAGGAGGCATGATCCCGGTTGAAAATAAACAACCGATAAAGGCTACCGCATCCTATATCAGGAATGCATATAACCAGATTGAAGAATTGGCGAAAGTTAAATTTGGGGAATATTATTTGTGGCATATTAATAATCCTGAAGAAAGCGACTGGTTCCCCGAATCACTGACCCCGGCAAAAGCGATGTGTATTTTGAAAGAATCCTATCCCGAAAAAGCAGTGGCATTTGCTGCCGCTTTGCAAAAGGGATTGTTTGTAGAAGGTCGTGACCTGTCAGATCCTGAAGCCTATCGCCATTTATTACCCATTTTTAACCTGGAGGAAGAATCATTTTTTCATAAACTTAAACAGGATGAATATACCGAAAAGGCCAACTATGAATTTGCACTGGTAAAGCAGTTACAGGTGACTGGTTTTCCTTGTGTATTGATGCAGGTTAGTGATACAAAATTTTACCTGCTCGCCAGGGGCTATACAACATACGATGACCTCAGGCAAAGAATTGAAAATGTTTTAACTGAAATAAATTACACCAAACATGATCTTAACGATAACATTAAATCCAACCATTGATAAAAGCACTTCAGTTGAAAAGATAATTCCCGATTCAAAACTTCGCTGCACGGTGGCAAAAAATGAAGCGGGTGGTGGAGGAATAAACGTTAGTAAAGCGCTTCAGAAATTGAAAACAGAAAACATTGCGTTATTCCCTGCGGGTGGAATTATAGGAAGATTATTACAAAAATTACTTCAGCAGGATCATGTACCCATGCACGTTATTGAAGTGGATAAGGAAACCAGGGAAAATTTAATTGTGCTGGAGACATCAACCAATAAACAATACCGTTTTAATATGCCGGGGCAGGAAGCGGATCAGCAGGTATTAGATGATGTGTTAGCTTATATCCAAAATAATAAGTTTGAATTTATAGTTGGCAGCGGCAGTATTCTACCCGGTTTGCCGGCGGATGCTTATGCTCAAATTGCCAGGGCAGCAAAACTTTCAGGCGCTAAATTTATATTAGATACATCAGGTGATGCATTGGAGACAGCAGTAAAAGAAGGTGTTTATATGCTTAAGCCAAACATCGGTGAACTGGCAAAATTAAGCAGCATAACCTGGCTGGAAACCGATAAAGTAGAAGAGGCCGCCCGAAAGTTGATTGATGAAGGCCTTGTAGAACTGGTAGCTGTTTCCATGGGGAAAGACGGCGCCATATTAGTATCAAAGGATGAGACCTACCGGGTACCCGTACCCGAAGTTGAAAAAAAGAGTACAGTGGGTGCAGGTGATAGTATGGTTGCAGGCATGGTTCACATGTTGGCTAAACATAAGCCATTACAGCAAGTAATTTGTTTTGGCGTAGCCTGCGGAACAGCAGCTACTTTAAACGAAGGAACCCAGTTATTTGATCCTGAAGATGTGGAAACACTGTATAACTGGACCAACGAAAAAGTGACATCCCTGCATTGAACCGTTTAAATAATTATATACTTTAACGTGATTGTTTTTTTTCTTAAGTCTTAAATTGTCATTAACTAAATTATTCTCATGCGATATTTCTTTGTGCTAATATTTTTTTTTGGTGGATTAATAGTATTTGGCCAGGCATCTCCAAAAATGGATTTTGAAACATACAACCCGGTATCTACACTGGTTGTTCCGGAACATAAGATCACCCGGGCTAAGTTTCCTTTTATAGATGTACATAATCACCAGTTCCGGATGGGAACCATGGACCTGGACACGCTTATCATGGAAATGGAAAAACTGAATATGCAGGTAATGGTCAACCTGAGTGGACGCGGTGGTGAAGAATTGGTAAAAATGGTAGAAAACATTAAGGCAAATGAACCCAAAAGATTTATCGTTTTCACCAATATTAATTTTAATGGTGTTGGAGAAAAAGACTGGGCAGAAAAAGCGGTAAAACAATTGGAAGCAGATGTTAAAAAAGGTGCCAATGGATTAAAAATTTATAAAAGCCTGGGATTAACATCAAAAGATAACCAGGGAAATCGCATAGCCGTTGACGATAGCAGGCTGGACCCTATATGGAAAAAGGCCGGCGAATTGAAGATCCCGGTATTGATCCATACGGCTGATCCAAAATCATTTTGGGATGAGATGGATGAGAAGAATGAACGCTGGCTTGAACTGGCCACCAGGCCGGGCCGAAAAAGAGGTCCGAATGATCCCGTGCCTTTTGAAAAATTGATAGAAGAACAACACAATATGTTTAAGGCACATCCCGGTACAACATTTATCAATGCGCATTTTGGCTGGTATCCAAACAATCTTCAGTACCTGGGTACATTGCTTGATCAAATGCCGAATATGATGATTGAATTTGGTGCCATCATTGCTGAATTGGGAAGACAACCCAGGACAGCGCATGATTTCTTTATTAAATACCAGGACAGGATTTTATTTGGAAAAGACAGCTGGGTGCCGGAAGAATATGCCACTTACTTCAGGGTGTTGGAAACCAGGGATGAATATTTTCCTTACCATAAAAAATACCATGCCTTTTGGCCCATGTATGGCATGGGATTGCCTGATGATGTTTTGAAGAAGATCTATTACAAAAATGCGCTGCGCATTATTCCTGGCATAGATGCTACACAGTTTCCGAAATAAATTATCAGTCAAAATTTTCTGATGCACATACAACAAAGAATTGCGCATATTGCTTTAGTTGTTAAAGATTATGATGAAGCGATTCTTTTTTACACTGAAAAACTGGGGTTTACATTAGTTGAAGACACACAATTATCTGAAACCAAACGATGGGTGATGATTGCACCACCCGGTGCAAAAGAATGTTTTTTGTTATTAGCCAAAGCGGATAGTGCAAAACAACTAGCCAGTGTAGGCAATCAAACAGGCGGACGAGTTTTTTTATTTCTGCATACAGATAATTTTTGGCGAGATTATCAAAATATGATTGAAAAAGGAGTTCATTTCGTTCGGCCACCTAAAGAAGAAGTTTACGGTACAGTGGCGGTGTTTGAAGATCTTTATGGGAACCTTTGGGACTTTATAGAACCAAATAATAACAACAAGAGTTTTAGCTTATATTAATTATTCAAATGCTGCGCTATTCTCACCTCATCCGTACCAATCCTGAATAATTTTTACATTTATAACCTAAAACTATTTGTTATGAAAAAGATAGCTTACTCGTTTTTTATCATGATAATGATGGCTGGATTTATTCATGCATCCGGCCAATCAGAAAGCGAAATGAAAGCCTGGACCGATTATATGACGCCAGGTGATATGCATAAAATGATGGCTTCCTGGGATGGCACCTGGGAGGGAGATGTAAAAATGTGGATGGCACCTGGACAAAATCCCACGCAGAGTAAAGCAAGTTCAGTAAATAAAATGATCCTTGGAGGGCGATACCAGGAATCAAGAACAACAGGAAATTTTGGAGGAATGCCGTTAGAAGGAATTAGTACCATGGCGTACGATAATTCAAAAAAGAAATTTATCAATACCTGGATAGATAATTTTGGAACGGGTATGATGTTTATGGAAGGCACCTGGAATCCTTCAACCAAAACGATAGAATTTTCAGGAACATCTTTAGATCCGATGCAGGGCAAAGATGTTAAGATGAGACAAACCGTTAAGATCATTGATGACAATACACAATTAATGGAAATGTATATGACTCCTGATGGTGGTTCTGAATTTAAAACAATGGAAATTACGATGAAACGTAAAATCTAAGAAAACAATATTTACTTTTCAACAACACCTTATGCCTTCAACGCATAAGGTGTTTCTTTTTTAATTTTGACCCGATGAAACATGATATTGAAAACAGGGAAGACCTTTTGCAACTGGTAACTTCTTTTTATGATAAACTGTTAGCCGACCCTTCCATCAGTTACCTGTTTACAGATGTGGCTAAAATAGACCTTGATCATCACCTGCCTGTGTTAGTAGATTTTTGGGATATGATTTTATTTCATTCAGATACATACCAGAAAAACGCCATGAGGCCACATATGATTTTAAATAGCCAGTCACCACTCAATGCAGAGCATTTTAAAACCTGGTTAAGATATTTTAATGCAACGCTGGATGAATTGTTCGAAGGTGAAATAACGGAGCAGGCAAAACAAAGGGCACAAAGCATTGCGACAGTTATGCAATTAAAAATAGCACAGCAACATAGTTAATTCATCCTGCCTGTTCATAGGCTTTCCGGATTTGTTCCACCAATTCTTTGCTGATCATTTTTTCGTCTTCAACTTTTACCCGGTGTGTACACATGGCATTCCAGCTTCCTGACGCCTCCAGGCTGCCATTGGGTTCTACACCTTTTAAATTAAGACCTACATCAAGTCGTGTTTTGGTAGAAGGTTGAATGATGGCGAATTGTTTTTTTCTGCGCACACTTACATAGGCTTTTTTGGGTGATACTTCCACATCATTTCCAAAAGCCTTTATTTCTTTCATCAGTTTGTCGTACCATGTTTTCAGTTGTTCCTTCCCGTTATATTGTGCTTTAACTAAATCGTCCGGGTCTTCTGGTCCGCCAGCCTGGCTTTGTTTGGCAAAATGAATGAGGGTATTCGCATTGCCATGCGTGAAGCCGTGTTTTTCTTTCAAAAAACTAACCATTTCACCATGTTTGCTTAACCCGCTTTTATTTACAATAGCATACCATTCGGCCAGGGATTTCCCAGTATTTTTTTCAATGTTATCTAATTGCGTTTGCAATGCTTTGTCAACAGGTGAGGTGCTCATAATTAATCAATTTTAGTTTTGATTTACCAGTTTAATATTCTGAAGTATTGTGCCCATGGGCCAACTTCCTCTTTGTATTGTTTGGCCATTACCCGGGTTATCTGCGCAATATGCGTAAGATCATGAACTACCCAGGTTGAAAGTAACTGGCGCAACGTAACAACGCCAAGGGAAGGGTGCATGCCTTCTTTGTTGCAGTCTTCATCTTCCAAATGAAGTTCTGAAAACCAAAAAAGATTTTTCTTCCGCAAACGGGCAAATTCATTTAAAAGTTCCTGGATAGTTTTCCCTTTGCTTTCGTGGTACATGGCAAACCGGTCATAGGGTTCAAAAGGTTGTGATAAACCCTTATCCAATATCAGGTTGATCCGTACCGGCCAGTCGGTTCTTTCTCCATGTAACAAATGGCCAACAACATCATATGGTGAAAATGTTTGTGGTCCTTCATTGCCCATGATCCATTCTTCATCCAAACCATTTAATAACTCATGCAAAACAACAGGTGTTCTTTGCAGGATTTGAATGGATTTATGTTTATCGTAATTCATTTTTCAGGAGTTGAGCATATCCGTTAGTTTCAGGTTTTTGTTGCGCAGGTCAATGCCACCTTCCAAAAAGGATTTCAAGTTGGCCAGGTAAAATGTCCAGCCGGCTTTACATCCCACATGATAATTTTTCATGCTTTCTTCATCTGTCGGTATTTCGGTTTGTTGTAATTCAACAATTTTTTCACCTTCTGCTTCTTTGATGCGAACCGTGCAAATTCCTGCCTTTCCAAAACGAAAAACAAAGAAATCTTTTCCATTCATTTCAAGCACCTCTCCTTTTTCATCCACTTCATCCGGGTATCCATACCATCGCCATAAATAAGTGTCACCAACCTGTACCGGTTCGGATTTACTACGCAAACTGCCATCTTGTTTTTTAAATTCAGCCAGGCGCAGAAACCAGTCTTCCAATCCCGCCTGGGTTGTCCAGCAGCTGAAGATCTTTTCAGTATCCGCATTGATATTAATGCGTGTGCTAAACCTGCTCCAGTCATGATTTTCCATGGTGATTAATTTTTCCTGGTAAAATAAAAGTTTGAAAATTTTACAGGCACATCCTCGCCATCATCAATCTTTGCATGTAATGAATCATTGCCATATAACCTGTAACTTATTTTTTTCGGGTAATCATGTTCGTTATTGACCGCGGTAAATGAGTTATTGTTATTAATCAATAATGTAAACTTTACGGGTTTGCGATTATTTTGATTTTCCACCGTTGGGATATAAAACATTTCATGCATCCTGTAAACAATCTCGATATTTTCCAGGATATGTTTTGATCCGTCTGCCTCCAGCATAAAACTCTTGCCTGTAAATGTGCTGTCATTTTTCATCTCCCAACTTTCTATCATTTGCCCTTTTCTTGTCTGCATTTGCCAATCGCCAATCATCCATTTTAATGATTGCAATTTGTTTGGTTGCTGATCACCTGGTGGCGGGAAAAACATTAGCCAAAAACCAAAAGCTATGAAGACTTTCATTTATTGTATACAGAGAATTTAACCTTGCAAATATTTAGCAGGCACATTATGTAAGCCAATCCGATTCCCTTCCGTGTCTATGATCACGGCCATAAATCCATATTCTGGTGAAATTTCTGTTTTGGGCACTTGAATTTTGCCGCCGGCAGATTCTACTTTGTCTACAATTTTTTGTACATCGGGATTGCCATTCAGGTATATCAACGGTCCATCTTTTTCAGAAGGATTATGAAACCCGTCCGTTTGAACTAAGGCTCCACCCACACCTTTCATTGGATCTTCAAGCGGAAACATTCGCATGTCAAATCCCGGCATGCCCGGGTCATCCATTTTCATTTCAAAAATTGTTTCGTAAAACTTTTGCGCCCGGTTAATATCCTTCGTCGGAATTTCGAACCAGCTAATGGCATCCTTAAATGACATGATTGTAGGTTTTGGTATTTAAAATTTGGTTTACTTTCTTTTCGGATAAATAGCTAATCAAGTTACCCGAATTTTTTCAATTTTAAATTCCATTTATGGGTAAAATATAACCATTCAGCAATAGAAGATACAGGTTAGAACATAAAAAAAACCCTGCAAATCACAGGGTTCATTTTTTACAATTTATAAATCAATCAATTGCGTTGTCCGCCTCCATTTCGTTGCGGTTGCAGCGTTGGTTCAATATCCTTTTTAAAAGTTGCGAATTGTTCTTCACTTAATACTTTCTTTAATTTTTCATTACGTTCTTCCGTAGCTTTTGTACGATAAGCCATCATGGCTTCCCGGTCCATACCACCACCGCTGCGCATCTCTTCGATCTTTTTTTCCTGGGCTTTAAAAGTTTCAGTAAAGATGGCAGTTGTTTTTTCTGTTTGATCTTTATCCAGTTTTAATGCCGCCATTTTTTCCATAACCATTTGAACCCTTTCATCAACCGAGCGCCTCGGACCCTGTGCATTTGCGGTTATAATGCCTGCAAACAATAATATTATTAACAGGCTGAATTTTGTTTTCAT
>CAMPGG010000042.1 GCA_946885335.1 uncultured Chitinophagaceae bacterium | reverse complement strand
ATAACCTAGGTTGATTCATCAAATATTTAAAATAACAAAAAAATGAGAAGGCTTAAACCTTCTCATTTTTTTTGGATATACGATGATTTAAAAATTATAATGTTGGCATGGGCAATTTCAATCTTGCAAAATAATATGCCCCATTAAAACCCATTTGTTGTACCCTGCGACTGTAAACAAAACGGCCAGAACTCATGTTGCCGCTGTGGTGATGAATGTCCTGGTAAACATCAAACAAATTATTAGCCCCAATGGTGAGTGAAAGTGTAGGAATAAGCTGGTATGATAATGAGACATCTGTAATTGTTTTGGAAGAAAATTCCTGGTCAAGTGTTTCGGCTTTACCGGTAAAAGCATTCACAGGAAATGCTCCAGGGTTCGCAGGATTAATTGTAGGATCCAGGTAAACCACTTCTCCAAAATGCACAAACCGCAACATAGCGCCAAACTTTTTGATCTTATAATTAAAAGTAAGGCTGATCTTGTTTTTTGGATTGGCTACTTCCACCCTGCTTTCATCTTCGCGATTAAAATAATTGGCTAACTGCCCGCTGTTAACCAAAATATCAGAAGCATGAATAATCGGTTTACCATCATCTCCATTTTTTACTTCATTATCAATAAAGATCATGGCTAAGGTGGTGCGCAATGAATGAGATTCTTTAAACTGTTTATCGTATGAAAGAACTGCCTCCAACCCGCGGGCCCTTGTATCAATAGCATTGGTGAAAAAATTCGCGGCATTGGCACCTGCCGCTGCTAACTGATCTTTCAATTGCTGGTTATTTCCACCGGTAAAATTATTAGTGAGTACAATCCGATCATCAATATCGATCTGGTATGCATCTACTGTTAACTCAAATCCTGCAAAAGGCCTGGCGGTAAAACCAACCGAATAGTTATGGCTTGTTTCTTCTTTTAATTTGGGTATGCCTAAAATTTCCGCAGCCTTACTGTCATTGGTAAATGTGCCGCTTTCTATAGGCACCTGTTGCCCACCCTGGGTTACAAATAAAGTATTTGTTTTTGCATAAAATCGTTGCTGCATACTGGGTGCCCTGAATCCACTGCTGGCGGATGCTCTTAAATTAAACATATCACTGAACTTGTATCGTGCCGCAACTTTATAATTCAATGTTGAACCAAAGTCACTGTAATTTTCAAATCGCAATGCACCGGCTAACAGGAAGTTTGTACTGAAGTCCTGTTCAATATCCAGGTAAACTGCCTTTGCATTTCTTGTTTTGGTATCACCGATGGTATTGATAAAACCGGGAAAAACCTGTGCAGCTGCAGCAGCACCGGATGGTACATCATAATTTTTATAAGATGCTTCTTCACCAGAATTAATTCCAAAGCCATCCACGCGGAACTCTGCACCTGCAGCGACATTCAGCCCGGCAAGTATTTCATATTTTTTAGAAACATCCAGGTTCGCTGTGTTCTGCCAGAATTTTAATCCACCGGCATCAAAGGATGTTTGCATATTTCCTGGCTGAGCAAATTGAGTATAATTGATAGAATTATTTATGGTGAAATCAAACCGGTTGAGGCCAAATGTATTGCTGACATCCATATTCCAATCACCTAATTTTGAACGTACACCGATAGCAGTTGAAAAATCTGTAAGCCCGGATTCTATCAAAGGCAAAAATCCATTGGGGTAAATAGCAAAGACATCATTGGCATAAGGACCGGCACCACTGACCACGCTGGTGGGGTAACGATAAAATCCAGCACTGGTACCTACTTTTTTACTGTATCCACCAAAAATATAAAAATCAGTATTGACGGAAAATGGATAATTAAAATTGTAAAAGGCTGCTCCACCTTTCATATCGCTGTTGCCTATGCGCATATCAAAATCATTCCGGTCAAGGCCCCTGGCATTCATGATTGAATCATCGCGGTTTACGCCGCCCACATTAGGAAATATGGAACCCGTGTAAGTTCCGGCCCTGTTGGTTTGGGAACGATTGATGTATTCACCGGTTAAATGCAAGGTTCCTGTACCCACATTAAATCCATAACCAAGCGATGCCTGGAAGTTACCTCCATCCCTTACACTTTCGGATGGATCAGCAGGGTTATTCGCTAATTTATAGAGTGCGTAATTTTTATCATACTCCGTTACATTCATGCCATAACTTACACCTGCTTCCAATAAACCGGTTTTACTTTTCAATACAATATTTATAACGCCTGCAATGGCATCCGAACCATATTGTGCGGCGGCACCATCTCTTAATATTTCAATTCTTTCAACAGCGGTTGCCGGTATAGTGCTCATATCTGTGCTCACTTGTCCGCGATTGATAGTTCCATTTACATTTACCAATGCTGACTGGTGTCTTCTTTTTCCATTTACCAAAACCAATACCTGGTCTGTGCCTAATCCCCTGAGTTGGGCCGGGTCTACGTGATCTGTTCCATCTGCAATGGTTTGACGGGCAGATTGAAAAGAAGGTGCTATATAATTCATGATCTGGTTCAGATCAACCTGTCCAATTTCATCAATCACCTGCGAAATGGGAATGATATCCACCGGCACCGGTGTTTCAACTCTTGTACGGGAAAGATTTCTTGAACCAATAACCGTAACATTCGAAAGGTCTCCCATTTCAACAAGGATGGCATCCCATTTCACTGTTCCACCATCAGGCACACTTACATTGAACGTCCTGGTTGCATATCCTACAAATGAAATGGTGACGGTTTGAAAACCCGTCGGTGACTGTAATGAATAATTTCCATTATCATCCGCCAGCACCCCCGCCCTGTTTCCTTTTAGTTGTACGGATGCACCGGCTAAAGGTTCGCCATTACTTCCTTTGATGTTCCCGGTGATGGTGCCTGTTTGGGTAAAAGCAGCCAGGCATAAAAAAAGGCAAACTGTAAACAGTATGCCTGGTCTTAAAAAAGCAGTCAGATACTTTGACATGATGATAAGGTTTAGTTGTTGATAATTTCCCGGAAGGTAGTCCTGGTCAGTGTCCTCTCTAAAGTTAATTAAATAAACACACAATAATCCGGGACTTTTCTGAACTGCAATTATGTATTTCTAATGATGATTCCAGGTAATTATTTACATGTTTCATCAAGATTCAATCATGCTTAAAAAAATTGTGGTCATAAAAAAAACCCGCTGGTACATTCAGCGGGTTTCATTTTAAAAATTGTGTGATTATAATTTACGGATCATAATATTCCGGTAATACACTTTATCACCATGATCCTGCAAAGCAATTCTACCTTTTTTGTAAGTTCCAAATCCTTCAAACTCTTTGAACTTACTGTTAGCGATCATATTTTTCCAGTTATCATCCCACATGGTTGTTTGCACAACATCCGTTCCATTTAACTTAAAAAGTAAATTTCCATTCTCTGCTTTGATCTCCACATCATTCCATTCGCCTGCAGGTTTTACGGTTTCAGGGTTAGCTGCAATCAGGTCGTACAAATCACCTGCACGATGTTTATTGATCTTTGCATCCGCATGTCTTTCATTATCCAGTACCTGCATTTCAGGACCGGTATTCCAGGTATTCTGGTATTTGGAAGTATCTTCATGCACATAAAACATAATACCACTGTTGCCACCTGAATCAATTTTCCATTGCAGTTTCAAATGAAAGTTTTCATACTCTTCATCCGTTACAATATCACCGCCATCTTTTACGGCAGGATCGAATGTTAATTCACCATCCTGCACTTTCCATGACTGGCCAATGGTATTTTTTCCATAAGCATGCCAGCCCGTTAATGAATTACCAGACAACAAGGGTTGCCATTCTTCGGTTGCTTGATCGTTAGTCATAACATTTGCTGAATCTGAAGTGGACGTAGTAGTTGTTGTGGAATCGTTACATGCTCCCATTAAAAGAATGGCCGCACCAAGTGAAATTGTTCTGATCATTATTAATTGTTTTTTAATAAAAGTATATAGTGTACTAAAGATTTTGCATCTGCTTCAGATAAATTAGGATGTGGTGTCATTATATCAGCACCCCAAACTCCTGTACCACCGGAAATTATTTTATTTGCCAGGCGGTCTACCGTAGTATCTGCAGCAGGTGCGTATTTATTGGCAATTTCCCTGTAAGATGGCCCGATAATTTTGGTATCCACTTTATGACAAGTTGCACAATCCTGTTTTACTTCAATCGCTAAACCCGCCTGGTATACCGGGTTTGAACTTAAATCAGCACCCCCGGTTTCTGTCGTAGTTTCCGTTGTTGTTTCAGTTGATTCTGTAGTTTCTTTTTCCTCTCCGCTGTTGCAGGCTGTAATAAAAGCAGCAGCTGCAAACATTAAGCAATAGATCTTTTTCATTTTATTTTTTTTAAAGTTTTTACGCAAATAATCCTTTTGTTACCGGATCAAATTTTTATTTCAATCCAAGTATGGCTTTATTCATTTTTTCATCGGCTTCCAAACCAGCAAAATCATCAAATGCTTTTTCTGTTACCCGAATAATGTGATCCTGGATGAAAGCTACACCTTCCTTTGCGCCATCCTCAGGATGTTTGATACAACATTCCCATTCCAGGACAGCCCATCCTTTGAAATTATATTGTGCAAGTTTACTGAAAATAGATTTAAAATCAACTTGTCCATCCCCCGGTGATCGATAACGTCCTGCCCTGTTCAACCAACTTTGATAACCACCAAATGTTCCCTGCTTACCTGTGGCATTGAACTCGGCATCTTTTACATGAAAAGCTTTGATCCGTTCATGGTAATGATCAATATACTGAAGATAATCCAGGCATTGTAAAACAAAATGAGAAGGATCGTACAACAGACATGCACGTGGATGTTGATTTACTTTTTCCAAAAACATTTCATAAGTAACACCATCAAACAAATCTTCACCCGGGTGAATTTCATAACAAACATCCACACCATGCTCATCAAAATAATTCAATATCGGCGTCCATCTTTTGCCCAGTTCGGTAAACCCGGCATCAACCAAACCTTCAGGTCTTTGTGGCCATGGATGGAAAGTATGCCAAAGTAATGAGCCGCTAAAAGTGGCATGTGCATTCAAACCAAGATGCTGTGAAGCTTTTGCCGCATACTTTAATTGCTGTACCGCCCATTCCGTTCTGCCGGCAGGATTGTTTTTCAAATTATCCGGCGCAAATGCATCGAATAATAAATCATATGCGGGATGCACCGCAACCAGTTGTCCTTGCAAATGCGTTGAAAGCTCTGTGATCTCCATGCCTTGTTCCCGAACGATTCCCTGTATTTCTTCCGCATAGGTTTTGCTTTCCGCTGCTTTTTGCAGATCGATTAACCGCGGATCCCAGGTAGGAATCTGTACACCTTTATAACCCAAGTTGGCCGCCCATTCACAGATAGATTTTAAACTGTTGAATGGTGGTTTATCATCTAAAAATTGCGCAAGAAAAATAGCAGGGCCTTGTATAGTCGTCATCTTGATTAAATTTTAATGAACAATCCAATTTATGCCAGGAATATATCCAAACAACCGGATCATAAATTACACATCGAAAGGTATCCACTTTGTATCACTGTTACCGCTCTTCACCATATTTTCAACAAAAGCCATACCACGCAAGCCTTCTTCTGTACCCGGGAAATGCCATTCATTTTTCGGTTGTTCGTTACTGATAGCCGCTTTAACTGTTAATGCAAAATTGCGGTAATGGTTGGCAAAGGCTTCCAGGTAACCTTCCGGGTGGCCGCCGGGTGTGCGGCTGTTATGTGCAGCTACCGGTGACAGGTAACCGCTTCCGGTCCTGTAGACTTCCATTGGTTTATCAAGCCATTTCACCAGCAAGGAGTTATTATCTTCCTGTTTCCATTCCAAGCCGCCTTTTTCTCCGTAAACCCTGATCTTCACATTATTTTCCTCTCCGGCTGCAACCTGTGTTGCCATTAAAACGCCTGTGGCGCCATTATTAAATACCAGTAAAGCGGCGCCATCATCATCCAGGTGACGGCCGCTAACCACGGTATTCATCTGTGCACAAATTTTGGTTACCTGCAAACCTGAAACATATTCAGCCAGGTTAAAAGCATGTGTACCGATATCACCCATTGCACCTGACTTGCCACTTTTTCCAGGATCTGTTCGCCAGGAAGCTTGTTTATTATCATCGCCTTCTAAAAATGTACTCAACCAGCCTTGCGGATATTCAACATACACTTTGCGAATTTTTCCAAAGACATTGTCAAGTACCATTTGTCTTGCCTGCTTCACCATGGGGTAACCGGTATATGTATGGGTGAGGCAAAATATTAAGCCGGATTGTTCAACTTGCTTTTTTAAATCCTTTGCTTGTTGTAATGTAAATGTCATTGGTTTATCAAGCACCACATGAAAACCATTTTGCAGGGCCATCATGGCGGGATCAAAGTGAAGATGATTGGGTGTGGTGATAGAAACGAAATCCATTCGCTGATCTGCAGGCAGTTCTTTTTCTTTTTCTATCATTTGCTGGTATGATGCATAGACTCTTTCCTTTGGAAGAAATAATTCTTTTCCAGCTGCTTTTGATTTTTCTTCCTGGCTGCTGAATGCACCGCAAACCAATTCTATTTCACCATCCATGCGGGCCGCAATGCGATGAACCGCGCCAATAAATGCACCGGGTCCACCACCAATCATTCCCATTCTTAATTTTCTGTCCATATATTGTGAGTAATGAAGTGTTGAAATAATTTTCTAAAATAGTACATTTAATTTTCTAAACTCATTTAACCTAATAATTCCCGCTTGTATATGAAATTAACTACCCGCATCCAATTATCCGTCATGATGTTTCTTGAATTTTTTATCTGGGGAGGATGGTTCGTAACGTTGGGCACATTCCTGGGTACAAACCTGAGTGCTGATGGCGGACAATCTGCCCGGGTTTTTTCAACCCAATCATGGGGTGCCATCATTGCACCATTTATTATTGGACTTATTGCTGACCGTTATATTAATGCAGAAAAAATTTTAGGCGCATTACATATTATTGGCGCTGTATTAATGTATCAAATGTACCAGGCAGAAGATATTTCCGTCTTCTACCCTTATGTATTTATTTATATGGTGCTGTATATGCCAACATTGGCCCTGGTCAATTCAGTTTCATTTAACCAAATGGATAATCCTGAAAAACAATTTTCGGGCATTCGTGTTTGGGGAACAATTGGCTGGATCGTTGCAGGTTTGATGATCAGTTTCCTTTTTCATTGGGATACACCTGAAAATACAGGCAATGGTTTATTAAGAAATACTTTTTTAATGGCAGGCATCGCATCACTCCTATTGGGCCTGTTTAGTTTTACATTACCCAAAACACCACCAAAGAAAAGTAAAGGTGAAAAAGTTTCCCTGAAACAAATTATCGGTTTAGAAGCATTGCAATTATTAAAGGACAGGAATTTCCTGGTCTTCTTTATTTCTTCAATTCTCATTTGTATTCCGCTGGCATTTTATTACCAGACAGCGCACCCATTCTTAACCAATATGGGCGTTGATAACCCTACTGCAAAAATGTCTATCGGTCAGATATCAGAAATTCTTTTCCTGCTGTTATTACCTGTATTCTTTGTTCGATTTGGATTTAAGATTACCATTTTAGTCGGCATGCTGGCATGGGCAGTTCGGTATATGTTATTTGCATTTGGCAATGGTGATGAACTTAGTTTTATGCTGATCATTGGTATTGCCTTGCATGGTGTATGTTATGATTTCTTTTTTGTGGCCGGGCAGATCTATACCAATTCAAAAGCCGGTGAAAGGTACAAGAGTGCCGCACAAGGTTTGATTACATTAGCTACATATGGTATCGGTATGCTGATAGGATTTGAAGTGGCGGGAATGATCACAGACACATATAAAATTTCCGACAATCAATTTGATTATAAAATGATTTGGATGATACCCGCAGGCATCGCAGCTGTTGTAATGCTACTTTTTATCATATTCTTTAAAAACAAAGAGAATAAAGTTCAGTATATTGACGAATCTTTAAACGAGGTAACAACGGAACCGATCAGGTAAAAGGGTTTTCAAGTTGCAAAAACCAGGACATAACGTCAACAAATCAACGATAATTTAAAACCAATTATTCACCCTCAATAATTTATTTAATTCATGCCAGAAAATACTTATGATGCAATTGTGATAGGTTCCGGTATCAGTGGCGGCTGGGCTGCAAAAGAACTTACCGAAAAAGGGTTAAAAACAATTATGCTTGAACGCGGTAAAAATGTGGAGCATAAAGTAGATTATACCAGCGCCAATAAAGAGCTCTGGGAATTTCCTCACCGCGGCGGCAGAACCCAGCAAATGATCGAAGATTATCCTGTTTTGAAAAGGGATTACCCGCTGAATGAAATGAACCTTGAATGGTGGGCCAATGAAAAAGATTGTCCATACGTAGAAACTAAAAGATTTGATTGGTTCCGCGGTTACCAGGTTGGCGGACGTTCCCTTTTATGGGGGCGCCAGAGTTATCGCTGGAGTGAGTTTGATTTTGAAGCCAATGCCAAAGATGGAATTGCCGTAGACTGGCCTATCCGGTATAAAGACATTGAACCATGGTATAGTTATGTGGAAAGATTTGCAGGCATCAATGGAAATAAAGATGGTTTATCCCAGTTGCCTGATGGTGAATTTCAACCAGCCATGGAAATGAATTGTGTAGAGAAAGATGTTGCAGAAAGAATCAATAAACATTACAAGAGCACCCGGATGATCATGGGCCGGTCAGCCAATATTACACAACCCTTACAAGCCCGTACCAATTGCCAGTACCGGAATAAATGCTGGCTGGGCTGTCCTTTTGGTGGTTACTTCAGTACGCAATCCTCTACGCTACCGGCTGCCATGGCCACAGGCAATTTAACCCTGCGTCCGTTTTCCATCGTTAAGGAAATATTATATGATAAGAATACAAAAAAGGCAACGGGTGTTAGAATTATTGATGCAGAAAACAACCAGACCTATGATTATTTTGCCAAAATAATTTTTGTCAATGCCTCCGCAATTAATTCTGCCTGGATATTAATGAACTCAGCTACTGATGTATGGCCGGGTGGATTAGGCAGCAGCAGTGGCGAATTAGGACATAACCTGATGGATCATCACTTCCGTACCGGTGCAGGCGGAAAAGCAGAAGGATATGATGATAAATATTATTTCGGTCGCAGGCCCAACGGTCCATACATTGTTCGCTACCAGAATTTATTTGGCGATAAAAGAAATTACCTGCGTGGATTTGGTTACCAGGGTGGCGCCAGCCGTTCAGGATGGTCCCGTGAAGTTGCGGAATTGAATATAGGTGGTGAATTCAAAGACGCATTATCAGAACCGGGACAATGGTCCATTGGTTTTACCGCGTTTGGTGAAATTTTACCTTATCATGAAAATAAGATCAGCCTGGATCCAAATGTAAAAGATAAATGGGGATTGCCGGTTGTTGCTATTGATGCGGAAATCAAAGAAAATGAACTGGCCATGCGCAAGGATATGCAGGAAGATGCCATTGAAATGCTGACCATTGCCGGAGTAAAAGATGTAAAAGGCTTTGATGGTGGTTATTCCATGGGCATGGGCATTCACGAAATGGGAACCGCCCGGATGGGTCGCGATGCAAAAACTTCCGTACTGAATGGTAATAACCAGGTATGGGACGCATTGAATGTATTTGTTACGGATGGCGCATGTATGACTTCTGCTGCGGCAGTAAATCCATCATTAACTTATATGGCATTAACAGCAAGAGCTGTTGATTATGCTACTAACGAATTGAAAAAAGGAAATCTTTAACCCTAAAATAAGAATATTAAAATGAGCGAACTGGAATACGACGGCACAAACGGCCGGCGAAAATTCATTAAAAATACAGCACTTGCCGCGGCGGGATTTATGATTGTTCCGCGACATGTTTTGGGTGGACAAGGATATACCGCACCCAGTGACCGTTTAATTGTTGCAGGTATTGGTGTAGGTGGAAAAGGCGAAAGCGATCTCGCCAGTTTTTACAAATCAGGAAAAGCGGATATCGCTTTTTTATGTGATGTGGATGACCGCAGGGCTGCAACATCGATCAAGAATTTTCCTAAAGCAAAATATTATCACGACTGGCGGGAGATGCTTGACAAAGAATCAAAAAACTTTGATGCCGTATCTGTATCAACCCCCGATCATAACCATGCCGTACAAACGCTGGCAGCCATGCAACTGGGTAAACACGTGTATGTTCAAAAACCGCTTACCCATGATATTTATGAAGCAAGAATTTTAACGCAGGCTGCAAATAAATATAAAGTGGTTACACAAATGGGTAACCAGGGAGCAAGCGGTGATGGTGTACGAAAATTAATGGAATGGTACAATGCCGGTTTAATTGGTGACGTACACACCGTTTATTGCTGGACTGACAGGCCCGTTTGGCCGCAAGGCATTCAATGGCCTGCTGTAAAAGCAGATATTCCCAAAGAATTGAAATGGGATCTTTGGTTAGGAACAGCACCTTACAAGGATTATGTTGAAAAACTGGTTCCTTTCAACTGGCGCGGCTGGTGGGATTATGGAACGGGTGCATTGGGTGATATGGGTTGCCATATTATTGAACCCGCATTCCGGGTTCTTGGATTGCAGTACGCTACGGATGTACAAGCCAGTGTAGGTACTGTTTATGTGGATGAATTCAGGAGAGGATATTTTCCTGAAAGCTGCCCTCCTTCCAGCCATGTAACACTTAACTTTCCTAAAACCAGTAAAACACAAGGACCGGTAAAATTGCATTGGATGGATGGTGGTATTCAACCGGACCGCCCGGAAGAACTGGAAGCAAACGAAGTATTCGGAGATGGTGGTAACGGTGCATTGTTCATAGGCACAAAAGGAAAAATGATGTGTGGAACTTATGGCGCCAACCCGCAGTTAATACCTACTTCCAGGACTGCGCAGGCAAATGTAAAACCGACCATTGCCCGTGTACCAAACGGGGATGCCGGTCATTATGCTCAATGGGTGGAAGCCTCCATTGCAGGGCATGGAAAAAAGGAATTGAGTTCACCATTCGAAATTGCTGGTCCGCTTACAGAAGCTTTACTAATGGCTAACCTGGCTATCAGGGCACATGATATCCGTAAACCACGGGAAACGGGTAACGGTTATGTATACCCGGGAAGAAATATCAAGCTGCTTTGGGATAATAAACAAATGAAGGTGACCAATTTTGATGACGTTAACCAGTTTGTAAAAAGACAATACCGGGAAGGATACAGTTTAAATTTATAACATCAACTAAAAAATATATCATGCAAAGAAGAGAAGCGGTTCAATATATTTCATTACTACTGGGTGGCACACTCATTGGAGCCAATGCATTTCTTACAGGATGTAAAACCAAAAATGAAGTAAGCGACACTTTTACCGATGAAGACATTGCATTTTTAAATGAAGTGGGTGAAACCATTTTACCTGCAACATCCACACCGGGTGCCAAGGCAGCTAACGTGGGTGCATTCATGACCGTCATGGTGAATGATTGTTATGAAGAAAAAGATCAAAAAATATTTCATGAAGGGATCGCCAAATTGAAAGATGACAGCGAGAAAAAATTCAATACTTCATTTATGAAAGCAACGCCGGAACAGCGGCATGAATTCCTGGTAGCATTGGATAAAGAACAGAAAGATTATACAGCAGGTAAAAAAGCGGATGACCCGGCACATTATTTCCGGATGATGAAAGAGCTTACGCTGCTTGGATATTTTACTTCAGAAATCGGGCATACACAGGCACGCAGGCACGTGCCCGTACCGGGCAGGTATGATGGATGCATTCCTTATAAAAAAGGCGACAAAGCATTTACCTGATTTTGTATTCATAAAAAATTATCATGTCATTGAAAAGAAGATCATTCATAAAATTAACCGGTGCACTGGCTTCAGGATTTGCATTGCACTCCCTGTCTTCGTGTGGTTTTAACCCGGTTGGCAGCGGTACTGAAAATATTACTAAGAACTTCGGTTTGCAATTATATACCCTTCGGGATGTAATTGGATCCGATACCCGGAATGTGTTGGAACAGGTTGCTTCTTTCGGGTATAAGCAAATTGAAAGTTTCGAAGGTCCCCAGGGCATGTTCTGGGGCATGACGCCCAAAGGTTTTAAAGATTTTATGGATGGCCTCGGCATGAAGATAGTAGCCAGCCATGCGGATATTTATAAAGATTTTGATCGCAAAGTGGATGATGCTGCATCTATCGGTATGGATTACCTGATCTGTCCATGGGTAGGTCCGCAAAAAACCATTGATGATTATAAAAAAATTGCGGACCAGTTTAATAAAGCCGGCGAAACCTGTAAAAAAGCAGGCTTGCGATTTGCTTATCACAATCATGCATACACGTATACGCCATTGGAAGGACAACTTCCGCAGGATGTTTTCATGGATAATACAGATGCTGACCTGGTGGATTACGAGATGGATATTTATTGGGTAGTCACTGCAGGAAAAGACCCCATTGCTGAAATGAAAAAACATGAAAACCGTTACAGGCTGGTTCATGTAAAAGATCGCAAAAAAAATGTTCCGCTTACCAATACGGATGCCTCCTGTATCCTGGGTGAAGGAAGTATTGATTATCCTTCCATTTTAAAAGGAGCCAACCGGTATGGAACAAAATTCTATATCGTGGAACAGGAAAAATATGATAACAGCTCGCCAATGGCCAGCGTGAGAGCTAATGCAGCTTATATGAAAAGCTTAAACGTTTAAGCTTCCAGCGCTTCCCGTAATGCGCTGACTTCGGCAGGATCAATAAAATTATTAGAATAGCTTTCGGCAGAAGAAGCAAAAGCCGGGTGAACAAAATTCATCCGGCTTTTTATTTTACCTCTTAAAGAAGAATGAAATTCAACAGCCCCTGTATGTTCGGCTAACATTTTTATATTCTCTTTTCTTACACCACTTCCCGGCATAATCACAATGCGGCTATCCGCTTCCGTTAGCAGGTCCCGGATCATATCCTTACCCGCTGGCGCAGCAGGTTGCTGCCCGGAAGTAAGTATTCGCTGGCAACCAATTTTAATCAAATCTTCCAAAGCCTTAAACGGATCCCTGCACCGGTCAAATGCACGGTGAAAAGTAATCTCTAACGGGTATGCAGCATTGATTAATGCTGCTGTTCTTTCCAGGTCAATATGACCGTCTATATCCAGCATACCAATCACAACACCTTCGCAACCCACTTCCTTACAAAAACGGGTGTCTTTTAACATCACCTGGAACTCTTCTTCCGTATATAAAAAATCTCCGCCTCTTGGTCTTATGATGGGGAATATGGGCAGGTTAAAAGAATTTCTGCATTGTTCTATCATTCCCCGGGAAGGTGTTGTGCCACCTTCTTCCAGGTTGGCACATAATTCAATCCTGTCTGCACCGCCATCTACGGCAGACTGGGTTGTTTCAAAATCGGAAGTGGCTATTTCAATAATAAATGCTGGCATGCTTTCCATTTTATTAATCTAAACTCATTATATCAAAAATAACTTTTCGCCTTCACCAGTTCTTCAACACCTTCCGTTTTTAACGCATAGCTAAATCCGGGCTGAAGCGCAAAAGCACCAACATCACCTTTTTTATTCACTGCCAGAAAAGCCACCTGGATGTTTTTTGCTTTTTCACCCAAAATGTTCACCAACCGGTGGATGGCTTTGCGACTGGCTTCTTCTGGTAAAGAACCTTGCCGCATAAATTCAACAACCGCATAGGAACCGCAAATACGGATCACATCTTCACCCTGTCCTGTTGCGGTGCATGCACCAACCGCATTGTCTACATACAGACCGGCGCCAATTACCGGCGAGTCACCTACCCTGCCACGCATTTTAAAACCTGCACCACTGGTTGTACAACTGCCACTCAAATTTCCATTTGCATCCATGGCCACCATACCAATGGTGTCGTGGTTCCATTCACCATTTTCCAGTTTGGTTGGTGCAAATGGTCCATGATCCTGTTTGTTCTCAATGTTAACAGCAGGAGGTTTATATGTTGATTTTTTTTTCCAGTTATCATAAGCTTTCTGTGCATCGGGCGAAAGCTTTTGTTCTTCCAGTTTAAAACCTTCCGCCACCGCGAATGATTGAGCACCCTCGCCAACCAGCATCACATGCGGCGTTTTTTCCATCACTTTCCGTGCAACAGAAATGGGATGTTTGATCCTTTCCAAACCAGCAACACTTCCGCAATTAAAATTTTCATCCATGATAGATGCATCCAATGTTACAAAACCATCGCGGTCCGGGTTAGCACCCAATCCCACGCAACAATTTTGCGAAGCCTCGGTTACCATCACCCCTTTTTCAACCGCGTCCAATGCCCTGCCACCTGAGCTTAGAATCTTCCAGGCTTCTTTGTTAGCCGCTAAACCGGCGTCCCAGGTGGAAATAACCACTGGCCTGGTTTTTATTGTCATTGCATCAAAATCACCCGGTATAAATTGCTCTTTTAACAATAAGGCTATTGAACTCAAAGAAGAAACTTTTAAAAAATTACGACGGTTAAACATAAATACCCATTTTTGCAGATAATGCTGAATTCGAAAAAATTAAATAGAATTTTTTTATAAAGACCACGGCAAAATACTAATTCATTATGACCTTTCTGTTAGAGATCCCAAATTTTACGGATCCCAAAATTATTACTGCGCTGATAACGCTTACTTTTTTAGAAATTATTCTGGGTGTTGACAATATCATTTTCATTTCCATTGTATCTAATAAATTACCAAAGAGTCAACAACCAAAAGCAAGAACCATCGGTTTGATCCTTGCCATGATCTTTCGTATTTTTTTATTACTCGGTATTACCTGGCTAATTAGTTTAACCGAACCAGTATTTACCATTGGTTTTATTGAGGATGACAATGGTGTACCACTTGGTATAAGCTGGAAGGATATCATCCTGATCTTGGGCGGTATATTCCTTGTTTTTAAAAGTACGCTGGAGATACATCATAAACTGGAAATACCGGGTGAAGAAACTAAAAAAGTAAAGGCACCGGCTGTATTCAGCGCGGTTATTTTACAAATCATATTGGTTGATGCGGTATTTTCTTTTGATTCTATTTTGACAGCCATTGGTTTGATAGATAATGTACTCATCATGATAATTGCAGTAATTATTTCTATGATCATCATGATGATCTTTGCCGGTCCGATCAGCAATTTTATCAATAAACATCCAACACTTCAAATACTGGCGCTTGCTTTCCTGATCCTGATCGGTGTGTTACTGATCGCGGAAGGTTTCCACCAGCATATCAATAAAGCTTATATCTATACGGCTATTGCATTCAGCCTGGTGGTGGAATTGATCAATATGCGATTGAGGAAGCGAACACAGGTAGAATTGAACAATGACGAACTTTAACTACGCCAGAATGTCCGTTTTTGAGAATGGCAGTAAATTTGATGTTTAAACATCTAATTATTGTATTTATTAAAAACGGACATTTTTTATGCATATAGAGATCATATCAGGCAGCCCACGATCAAACAGTGTTTCCCACCGCGTGGCCCTGCACCTGTTAAATCATTTAACAAACAATACGGATCATACGGTTAGCCTGTTAGATGTTAGGGACTGGGACCTGCCTCCTGTTGAAACCGTGTTTAAGTCAGTGGATGATACGCCACCTGCATTCAAAACATTAAGCAAACGCATGTTTCATGCAGACGCATTCATTTTGGTTTCGCCGGAATACAATGGCAGTTATTCAGCCAGTTTAAAAAACCTGCTGGATCATTTTCCCAAACAACACCGCAAACCATTTGGCATTGTTACCGCATCGCCCGGAGCATTGGGTGGTATACGTGCAGCATTACAAATGCAATCGCTGGTGATTGCCTTATTTGGCATTGTTTCTCCATCCATGTTATTGGTTCCAGGTGTTGAACAAAAAATAGATGCCGAAGGAAACCTGCTGGAGCAAAAATTCGAGCACAACATTCATCATTTTGTAACTGAATTTTTATGGTTGGCTGAACGTGTAGTGGAAGAAAAAATAACTGTTTAAATTTAATAAGATGGAAGAAAATAAATACCGCAGCATTGAATTGATCATGGAGCCCGGCGCACCACATATGGTGGGTGATGGTTTCAGGGTGCATAGTTTTTTCCCTGGAAAGGAAATAGATAAAAAGCGCATGAGCCCTTTTTTCCTGATGGATTATAAGGCGCTGATCGAATTTTCCCCAGCCAAAGAACCGCGTGGAGTTGGTGTGCACCCGCACCGTGGATTTGAAACCGTTACTATTGTTTATAAAGGAAGCATTGCTCACCATGACAGTGCCGGTAACAGCGGTGTGATCCGCGATGGTGAAGTGCAGTGGATGACGGCCGGTTCAGGTATTTTACATAAAGAATTTCATGAACAGGAATTTACCAGGACTGGCGGACCATTTCATATGGTGCAATTATGGGTGAATTTACCAGCTAAAGATAAAATGACGCCACCCAAATACCAGGAACTAACGGCGACCAACATAGTAAAATCACATCTTCCCGGCAATGCTGGTCATATTGAAATCCTTGCCGGAAATTATGCCGGTTTGAAAGGGCCAGCCGATACTTTCACTGACCTGAACGTATATAATATCCATTTGAATAAAGGAGGCACAATTGAAATTCCTTTAAACAAA
>CAMPGG010000041.1 GCA_946885335.1 uncultured Chitinophagaceae bacterium | reverse complement strand
AATTCTCTCAATGTTCTGAAATGATTAAATAAATGCCTGTCAATCATTTGTTGTTTTTCACCTACTGCTGAAGATGCAGTATTGAAAATTGAATCATTAATTTCAGGTAAATAAAGTTGGTTGTAGAGGCTTTCTTTTGCTATTCGTATACTATCGAAAAGCGGTCTCATTTTTTCCCGGTGAGCCATCCTGATTTCTTCATACTCTTTGATTTGTGTTTCACTAAAACCAATTTCTTCTTTTAATACACGGGTAATTTCTCCCCGTCCCCTGTTATCTCTTGAATCATGTTTATTCATCCCCATAAAGAAAACCACTAATCCAATATTCGAGATCAGTAAAAGAGCAATGATGAAAATGAACAGTTTATTTTTTGTAGGGGTTGTCATTATTTATTATCCGGTTTGGTGTAATCATAAATGGTAGCAATGGTAAAATCATATTCTTCTGCAAATACCTGGGCTTGTTCAATGGAAGCCTGGTTGTTTTCGGTAGATTTTAAATTGGTTAATGCAATAATATCAACCAAAATGATGGCTAATACACTGGCGGTTAATATAGCCGGCCTTGTAAGAAATGAAAGTGTTTGTTCCCAAACATCTTTTTGTTTCCTGTTGAGGCGGGCATGTACACGGGTGAAGAAATATGGCCCGGGACTGGCTTGTTGTAAGCCATCCAGGCTGTTCATCGTGTCTTCAACCAGTTTGTCAATATGTTGTTTTTGTTTCATGCTATGTTTTTAGACGCCTTTTTGTTCAAAACCTTGTTATCCGTGTGTTCGGTAATAATCAGTCAATTGTTTTTTTAAATTTCCTTTAGCCCTGTGAATCAACGATTCAATTGCCGGTAAAGTGGTCTGCATCACTTCCCCTATTTCCTGGTAACTTAAACCTTCCACTTTATGCAACGTAAAAGCAACTTTTTGCTTTTCGGGTAATTTTTCCAATGCCTTAAAAAGCACGGCAGCTTTTTCTTTATTATCCAGGATAATTCCCGGGTGATTAAAAGTTGCCGGAAGCTCTTTTTCCTGCTCCTGCATCCCGAAAAGACTTTGAACAAAAGCAAATCGTTTTTTTCTTTTCTTTTTTCTTAAATGATCCAATGCTTTTGTAGTTGCTATCCGGTAGATCCAGGTACTTAACTTGGATTCTGATTTAAAAGAACTTATGGATTGAAAAACCTGTACAAAAACTTCCTGCGATACATCTTCCGCGTCTTCTTCATGTTGAACAATGCCTAAAACCGTATTATAAACCATGTCCTGCCAGGTAAGCACCAACTGCTTAAAAGCTGATTCATCCCTCTCCTTCAACAATGCAATTAATTCCTGCTCGTTCAAATTAGTTTATTTAAGCCCGGCCTTAAATTACTAAAATTAAAACCGCATTCTCATATTTTCATTATCCCGGTTATTATTTCGCTGTGCCGGCGTTCCAAAGTTTTTCAGGTTCATGGTAAACGTCAGCATAAAATATTGCTTTACAACTTGTGTGCGCTGATCTTCTATATATGATTCCGTTACAGTGCGGGTAATACTTTGATTTTGGTTCAACAGGTCAAATACTGATAACCGTAATTCGCCTTTATCATTCTTCAGGAATTTTTTAGCGATGGCCATATTCCATAACCAAAAGTTCTGGTTAAATCCATCTGTTAATCCACTATAATTCTGGTTGTTGATATCATTATTAAACACCCAGCCATTTTTGCTCATTAAATTCAACCTGAATCCGCCGTTTTGAGAAATGAATCGCTGGTTATTATTGGGTTGAAGGGAGAATTCAGCATTATTCAATGAAGCTGAATAATTCAAAGTGAAATCAACAAACTCACTGATATTACTTGATAAAACGATGCCTGCATTATAATTAATGGATGTAGACATATTTTCAATATTATTGATCAGCCCGGGCGTTTTATTATATGTAACACCGGCATTCAGATTCACATTTGATTTGATAAAGAGCAAAGGCATACCGAAAGTTACAAAAGTGTTCAGGTTATATTGACCATCAATATTAACCGGCTTGGTCAGCTGCGATCCACGAAACAGGGTAACCGTTGGCGTTAGTACGGAGTCGGCAGATGCCCGGTATACAGCCGTTCCTACATAATCATCCGTCTTGGTCCCAAAAAAGTTTAAGAAAAGACTCTGACCTTTTTGCGTATTGGCAAATTGAAAACGCAAACCAAGTCTGTGTGCATATTGTTGTTCCAGGTCAGGGTTACCGGTTGAAATTTGCAATGGATTATTATAATTGATCACATCCTGTAACTGGTTAACCGATGGTGGATTGGTTGAAGTGCGGTAAAATAAACGAACCGAACTCCTGGTGCTTAATGGATAACTGATCATAGCACTGGGTAACAGGTTGGTGAAATTTCTTTTTACTGAAGTTTCAACAGGAAAAACCCGGTCGCTGTTTAAAGTTGCTGTTTGTCCGTCTAATCCAAACGATATGGATTTATTGCGATCGCCCATGCGGTAAGTAATTCCACCTCGGTGGGTATTATAACTGCTCTCAAATACATTGGAAAGGCTGGTATCAAAATCACTGTACTTGCCCGTTCCATTTTCAAATTCATAAGTTTTCTGATCTGCCTTGTTGATGTTGATGGATGGACTATACTGGAATTGAAGCATGGCCCTTTTACCTATCGGTTCGCTATAATTAATATTAGCCGAAATATCGTAATTGGTTGTTAACTGGTCACGGAATTGCCGCGTACTGTCATTGATATTAGCGGTTCCTTTAAAATAAGTGGTAAAAGCATCCAGGTAGTTTTCACCATCACTGTTATTCATCCCGGTTCTTAAGTTTACAGAAAATGTTCTTCTTGGTTTTCTGAAGTTGTGGCGATATAAAATATTATTATTTAGTCTGACTGCATTCCGATTACTGGAAGTGAAATTTTCAGTACGGCTTTGGGTTGAAAGATCATCAAACAGGTTTAACCCGGTAAGGCTGTTTGAAGAACTGTAATTCTGGATATTAATGCTTGGTGTAATCAGGATAGAATTGAAAGAGTCGATCTTGTAATCGAAACGGAAATTAGCACGATGATTATAATTTTTATTGCTTGATAATTCCGACTGATCATAAAACTTCACACTATCTCTTAATACGGGAGAATATTCCCTGAAATTGCTCTCATCATTGGTGCTGTTACGCAGGTTGAAAAAATAACTTCCACTTACATTCAGTTTTTTACTCCATTCGTCATTGTAGTTTAATCCCAATGAATAGGTTTTATTAACGCCCGGTTGCTGGCCAATTAAAAAACCGCCTCCACCGCCGCCACGCATCATGCCACCGCGGCCACCACCTCCGCCCTGGAATCCACCGCGGCCACCGCCACCGGTTGCACCTAAAAGATCCAGTTCAGTAAAATTTTGCTGGTTCACATCATTTGCAAGTGCTACCACTGAAATACGGCGTGCTCCTTTAAACATACTCATATTTCCACCTGCCAGGTAGTGATTATCGGTTCCATATCCGGCAAACACACGACCAAACTGGCCATTGCGCATATTTACCTTTGTTACAATATTGATCGATTTTGAAGTATTTCCATCATCAATTCCTGTTACCTGCGCCTGGTCACTTAACCTGTCAAATACCTGTATCTTATCCACTACTTCTGCCGGAAGGTTACGGAGAGTTGCCGCTGCATCATCGCCAAAAAAATCGCGGCCATCAACTGTTACTTTTTGTACCTGCTCACCGCCGGCTTTCACCGTTCCGTTTTCAATCGTAATACCAGGTGCTTTTCTCAAAAGATCCTCAGATGTTGCATCCGGGTTTACTTTAAACTGGTCAGCATTCATTTGAATGGTATCACCTTTCATTTGTACCATTGCCTGGCGACCTACAACCGTAACGCCGGATAATTCTTTGGCTGATTTGGCTGTTACAACTAAACCCAGGTCCAGCGATTGCTGGTTCCATTCAATTTCGCGGCTTACAGAATCGTATCCTATTTGTGTGATCCTTAACTGGTAAGGCTGGCTGATCATGTTACTGAATGAAAATTCGCCTTCCCGGTTGGTAATAACATTAAGTTTTACAGTAGTATCGGTTAACCCGGTCAATGAAACCGTGGCGCCCTGTAAAGCAGCCCGGTTATCTGCTTCTACTAATTTTCCTTTTAATATGGGTACTTGTGCCAGTGCTGTTGTTGAAATTCCTGCCATTAAAATCAGAGCAGACAAAAAATGCTTCATTTAATAATTGATTTATGACAGGTTTGATGTTTAATTAAACAAAAACTTGCGATACAACCCGTGGAATGAGTTTTTTATAGTTTTTTAGAATTTACGGATGAAGGGGTTCGCATTTTTCCCTTTATCTTGCACAACCTATTTTTTAATTTATTAAGCAGATTATGGACTATAGTAAAATGATTTCAGTTTCGGGGTTGCCGGGTTTATTTGAATTATTAAGCAGTAAAAATGATGGAGCATTATTGCGTTCCCTCAACGATAAAACAACCAAATTTGTCAGCAGCCGCGTTCACCAGTTTTCACATTTGGAAAGCATTGAAGTTTATACACAAAGAGATAATGTGAACCTGGTTGATGTTTTTAAAGCAATGGATGAAAGCAAAGAAAGTCTTCCATCTGAAAAAGATGCTGATGCAATCAGGAAATATTTTGAAAAGGTTTACCCGGAAATGGATTTTGACCGCGTGTATACCAGCGATATGAAGAAGATGATCAAATGGTTTGATGCATTGAAGAAGAATGACATTGAGATCAAACTATCTGAAATGGAAGAAGAGGAAGAGGAATTGGTTGAAGAGCCTGCTGCAAAAGATGAAAAACCTGCAAAGGAAGTAAAAGCTAAAGAAGAAAAAACCAAAGAAGAAAAGAAGCCAGCAGCAAAGAAAACGGCAACAGCAAAATCAAAAACAGGTACAACGGAGGAAAAAGAATCAAAACCTAAAAAGGCGGCTAAGAAAAAAAAGGAAGATTAAATATTTTAGTTAAATCTTATTAGCAAGCTACAGGACATCATTAACAAAAATGGCTTGTAGCTTGTTGTTTTTTTAAACAATCATATATGAGTTATACAGCGGAAATAAAAAAACTTGAACGCAGCTATTTACCGGCAGATTTTGTGGTGAAAGACTGGGCATCATTGGAACCTTATTTTAAAGATTTGGCGGAGAGGCCCATTCAATCGGTTAAGGACCTGGAGAAATGGTTAAAAGATTCAAGCGAATTAGAAGCAATTGTAAGTGAAGATGCCAGCTGGCGCCAGATCAAAATGACCTGCGATACGGAAAATAAAAAACTGGAAGAAGCATTTGTATTTTTTATGATGGAAATACAACCGAAAGTTCAGGAATATGCTGATAAACTAAATCGCAGGTTAATTGAAAATCCATTTGTAAAAGAACTGGATAGCGATAAATATTTTACTTACCTGCGGAATGTAAAA
This sequence comes from uncultured Chitinophagaceae bacterium, assembly GCA_946885335.1. Next base: position 11,400 of record CAMPGG010000041.1, on the reverse strand, counting down.
AAGAATATTGACCTGTACCGCGAAGAAAATGTTCCCCTGCAAGCTGAATTAAATGTAATGGCGCAGCAGTTTGGCGTTATATCCGGGAAAATGACAGTTGATATTAAAGGGCAGGAATACACCCTTCAACAAGCCAGTAAATTTTTAGAAGATCATGATCGTTCACTAAGAGAAGAAGTATATCGTAAGATCAGTGAAAGGCGATTACAGGATAAAGAAAAACTGGATGATTTGTTTACTCAATTAATTGCAAAGCGTCACCAGGTAGCATTGAATGCCGGTTTTAAAAATTACCGCGATTATAAGTTTGCCGAGATGGGTCGCTTTGATTATACAAAAGAAGATTGTTTTCAATTTCATGAAGCGGTCAAGCAACACATCATGCCACTGGCCAATGATATTTATGAAAAAAAGCGGCAAAAACTGGGACTAGAAACATTAAGACCCTGGGATACTGAAGCAGAACCTGAAGGAACCGAACCATTACGCCCATTTAATAACAGCGAGGAATTATTAGAAAAATCTATTGAAGCCTTTACCCGCCTGAAACCATTTTTTGGTGAATGCCTGCGTAAAATGCAATCAATGGGTCATCTTGATTTGGAAAGTCGTAAAGGAAAAGCACCTGGTGGATATAATTGTCCCTTAGCCGAAAGTGGCGCACCTTTTATTTTTATGAATGCAGCCGGGCAAATGCATGATGTAACAACGATGGTTCATGAAGGCGGGCATGCCGTACATTCATTTTTAGCTCACGACCTGGAGCTCACCCCTTTTAAGGAATATCCTATGGAAATAGCAGAAGTGGCAAGTATGGCCATGGAGCTTTTTAGTATGGATGAATGGGATCGTTTCTTTGATAATGAAGATGATTTGAAAAGAGCGAAAGAACACCAGTTTGAAAGAGTAATCACCATATTTCCCTGGATTGCTACGATCGATAAGTTTCAACACTGGATATACGAAAATCCATCTCATACAACCGAACACCGTTCAAAGAAATGGATGGATATACTGGCTGAATTTACACCCGGAACACTTGATTTCTCCGGTTTAGAAGCGTATCGCCGCTATGGCTGGCAAAAGCAACTTCACTTATTTGAAGTACCCTTTTATTATATTGAATATGGAATTGCTCAATTAGGCGCTATTGGTCTGTGGAAACAATTTAAGAAGAATAAAGAGCAGGCAATAGAGAATTATATCCATGCATTAAAGTTAGGTGGTACCCGTACTTTACCTGAATTGTATAAAGCCGCAGGATTAAAGTTCGACTTGTCACCTTCTCACATCAATAAGCTCATCCAATTCGTAAGGGTTGAGATGGATCAATTATCAAAAAAATCTTAAAAAATACCATTAAAGTAGTATGCACAGAATTCGTTTATATCAAAAGGTAAGATTACATTTGAAGTGAAAATAATTACCATATTATAAACTAGCTACTAATCAGAGCCTTAACCAAAAAGTCCCCATGTTTCTACATGGGGGCTTATTTTTTGTTTAAAATTTAGCTGCATTCTTTACATAATCCACTGATGACCACCTCTACTTTTTCTTTTTTAAACCCGGCAGGTAATTTAATTTCAGGAACACTCACATCGTCCAGGCATGCTGTTTTTTCACATTGATCGCAAACAAAATGTACATGATGGTCATGATGATGACCTTCACTGCAATCATCTTTGCATAAGGCATACCGGATGGAATTATCCGCAGTGGGAATAGAATGGATCAAACCCTTTTCCACAAAGGTTTGCAGCGTTCGATACACAGTTACCCGGTCAAACTTTAGTCCTGCTTTTTTTTCAATATCAGCATGCGCCAATGCTTCAGGCTGATTTAAAAATAACTGCAGTATTTTTTTTCGGCTATCCGTAACGTTTAGTTGAAAGCGCCTCAGTAAATCATTAACTGTATACTGTTTGGTAGTTGCCATGATCAATTATTAATCGTTGCGATGGGAGGATCCTTCAATAATTTTTCTATTTCTTCCATCATTTTGTTCATTTCGCTGGGCTTTAAGGCATCATAGATTTCCCGAACATCACCATTCTGATCTACCAGCGCAACAAACTGGGTATGTAAAAAATCAACGGTATCATCCGTCAGGTTATTATGAGGGTCGTCAATTTTATAAATATTCCGGGCCGAATAATACAGACTGTCTTTGGTGCCGGTCAAAAATTGCCAGCGGTCCGTAGATACACCCAATGAATCAGCATATATTTTTAACCGCGCAGCTGAATCAACAGCCGGATCACTGGTATGGGAAAGGATCATGAACTGGTTCTCGTTTTTAAAACGATCATAAACTTTCAACATATTCTTGTTCATGCGGGGGCAAATGCCTGTACAAGTGGTAAAAAAGTATTCTGCCACGTAAACCTTTCCTTTTACATCCTGTTCAGATACCTTTTTACCATCCTGGTTTGTAAAGCTAAATGGTTGAACAAAGCTGATTGGTGCCACATTTTTCTGGCTAAAGCCTGGAATCAGCCAGGTAATTAATAAATAAAAGGTTATAGCCAAAAACGAAAAAAATAAAACGTATCCTAAGGTTTTCTTACTCATCTCACTGTTTTGAAAAGCAAAGTTAATATCAAAAATTCGTTAGCAAATAGTTTTTGCAACAAAGTTGCAATATTGTAACTTCGCCTATTATTGTAAACTATGCGTGTAAACATTAACTGGGATGCTATCGGAATAACAACAACTGTTGCCTGTGCCATTCATTGTGCAGTTTTACCCCTGCTGTTGACCAGTCTTCCTTTATTTGGAATCAATATAGTTAACAACCTGGCTTTCGAAGTGTTCATGATCGCCCTGGCTTTTGTGATTGGCGGGTATTCATTGTACCACGGCGTTTTGCGTCACCATCACAAATGGATGCCCTTGCTTATATTCTTTTCAGGTGCCATTTTATTAATCCTCAAGCAGGTTTATCATGCATACGAATATTATTTTCTGCTTCCTGCAGTATTAATGATCGTTTCCGCACATTTACTTAATTACAGGTATTGCCGGGAGGCTAAACATTGCCACGCTACCGATTGTAATCACTAAGCATTATTTATTTTCTATCTTTCATTTTTGAGATGCACAGATAGCAGATCATGAACAACATATTTAATTATTAATCGGATGAAATATATTTTCATATTCTTTTTAGCCAGTTCCGCTTTATTAAGCCAGGCACAATCGGCAGATGAAAAATCAATCAGGGAAATACTGTCTGATCAAACTGAAGCCTGGAACAAAGGAAACCTGGAAGATTTCATGGCTGGCTATTGGAAAAGCGATTCACTATTATTTATTGGTAAAAGCGGGGTAAATAACGGTTGGCAAAAAACTTTAGAAAATTATCAAAAAGGTTACCCCGATACAACGGCTATGGGTAAGCTAAATTTTGATTTACTGGAACTAAGGCAATTATCTCCTGAATATTTTTTTGTTGTGGGTAAATGGCACCTGCAACGAAGCATTGGAAATATAGGCGGACATTTTTCATTATTGTTTAATAAAATAAATGGTAAATGGAAGATCGTTGCCGATCACAGCAGTTAAATTAGAAATCCAAAACAACTTTATTATGAGTTTTATTCTTCTTGGGGTGGTCGTACTGATCACCAGTCTTTTTTTGAAATCAAATTTTCAATATCGCAGGTATACAGGAGTTGTCAGGGGCATTGGTGCATTGCTGATCATTATCGGCGTGCTTATATCCACCATTGTACAAATAAATGCAGGGGAAGTAGGTGTGAAAACATTGTTTGGTAAGGTGCAAAAGGATGTATTGGGGAGTGGCCTGCATATGATCAATCCGTTGATGGAAGTGATTCACCTGGATATAAAAACACAAAATTATACCATGAGCGGCGCTCATGATGAAAGTGCGGTAACGGCTGATGATGCCATCCGCGTATTGACAGCCGATGGTTTGGAAGTAACCATAGATCTAACGGTGCTGTTCAGGCTAAATTCGGGAGATGCTCCCAGGATCATTCGGGAAACGGGTGCTAACTACGTGGATAAGATCGTAAGACCGGTAACACGGACCAAAATCCGGGATAACGCAGTATATTATGAAGCAGTATCATTGTATTCAACCAAAAGAGACGAATTCCAGGACCGGATATTTAAAACCATTGAAACTAATTTTAAAGAAAGAGGATTGTTCCTTGAGCAATTGCTGGTTCGCAATATTACTTTACCACAATCTGTGAAATCAACCATTGAAGGAAAAATAAATGCCGAGCAGGAAGCACAAAAAATGCAGTATGTGTTGCAAAAAGAAGAACAGGAAGCAGAGAGAAAACGTGTTGAAGCGCAAGGTATAGCTGATTACCAGCGCATCATCAATACAGGATTAACTGATAAGCAATTGCAATATGAGCAGATAAAAGCAAATTTAAAATTAGCTGAATCGCAAAATGCAAAAGTGATTATCATGGGGCGTGGTAATACACCGGTAATCCTGGATACAAAAAATTAAATGGGTTAGAATTTCCATTTTTTGATTAAGTAATAAACCACAAAAATAAAACTGGCCAGGAACCATAGATAGAAAATAATATTGACCAGGCTGATCCCGTCATCAAAAAAAGCCCATTCAAGGTAAATACCTAACATCGCGTTAATCAATAACCAAAGCAGTACAACGCTCATTGAGTTCAGGAGTTTAGCCAGGTACTTTTTGATGTCGGGTTCCATTCCACTGCTCAGCATGAGTATTGATTTTTACGAAAGTTAATCAATCAGCAGGTTTTTGAAATCTGTACTGTCGCCATTAAAAACATTGAAGTCAACTTTTGATTTAATGCCGTTTACCCTTCCCTCTTCACTATGCTGCCAAAATACCCAGGATCTTTTAATCCTCGGTTTGCCTGGCTGATAATAATGAGCGATCCATAGCGGGTAATCATCAAATTCATCACCCAGCACTTTGGTATAAAAATCAATATTGGTATAAATGATTGGTCGCACTCCGTAATAGGCTTCTGCCACATCCAGCCATTTCTTTACCTCGGTCCTGATTTTTGTTGGCGAAACACCATAGGTTAGTTCCACATCGAGTACCGGGGGTAAATCATTTTTTTCAAGGTCCACCGTTTTGATAAAATTTTCAGCCTGCGCTTTTCCATCTTTGGTGGCCAGGAAAAAATGGTAGGCGCCGCGAACGATACCCGCGTTTTTAGAACGCCGCCAGTTTCTTTTAAATTGAATATCACGGTTACCAATACCTTCTGTTGCTTTGATAAAAGCGAAACCCAATTTGATATCCTGGTCCTCCATTTTCTTTACTTCTTCCCACGCAACAAGGTCCTGGTACCGACTAACATCAATACCATGTATCATATAATTGGATGGAATGGGAATATTAAATGCGGGATAATGAATAGTAGCAACGCGGTAATACAAATACCAGCGAATGCCAAAAAACAACATCAATCCACCACTGATCAACAGGATTAAAAAAATGAACCAACTTAATTTATTCTTTTTCTTTTTTGATGCCATATTGTAAATGCAAATATAGGTGGCCGTTAAAAATTCAAATGCTAATATTTGCGGGAGATAAGTCTGGCTAAAAACCGGATGGCAGGTTTCGAAAGAACATATATAAACATTGCGGGAATGAAATTTTTTATTGGATCTTAGTTATTGTAAAACTCCTGTTTTGTACCAGGAATTATACAGGGGTATTGAAGATAACTTTAGAGGGAGTGATGATGTGAGGTTTTTACTTACAATCTTTTTGCAGAATATGGACATAAATTTAAATCATCGTATAATGCCTCAGGTGACAGGTAAAAATCATTTACCTGTAACAATTCATTTTGGATTTTTATTCGTTATTATTTTTTGTATATCTCTATTTGCAGGAGGGCAAACGCTGCCAGACAGTATTGTTATAACAAAGAATATTTACATTAATAGCAATGGCATAGACAGCTTTCAACGGTCAGACAGGTATTCATTGTTACACATAGGCGAAAATTATTTTCTAAAAGGCAAAAAAATATCTAAATCTAAAGTACGTGGATTTGTATCCGAAATTCAAAAACGTTCCAATGGGGAACATTCATTTAAGTATTTTGGCATCGATACAAATTGGATAAAAAGTAACCCCGCAGATGTATTAAAACTATACGCTGACAAAAATGAATTTGAATGGAACTTTCAGCAAAAAAAATTCATATTCAATGAACTTTCTAAAATAAACGCTTACCGGGACGAACTGAATGATTATTTGTCAATTGGTTGTTGCTATTCAATACATAATAGTTACAGGAACGAGTTTGTCATACAAGTATATAAGCAGGGTCAGCCTGTTAATACAATTAAATCCAGGAAATATACAGGCGGGTTCAAACAGCCATGGACAAACGAAAAGAATGATACGCTGTTTAATATGGAAATAGAAAATAAATTGGATGATTTACTTTCTATGCCTGGCAAGACCATGAAGCCCCTTTACGGCAAAAAACTTTTAAGGCATTTTGTAAATAATATTGTGGATTCAAAACTGGAAAGGCTTTATGAATTATCTGCTTATACTTATATCAATGAGATTGAAGAACTGAAATCAGATTTTGAAATATTGACTTTTAATGAAGTTGCGGGGCGTGGAAGATATATTTGGGATGAACCCAAAACAATCCGGGTAATGCTCAAAAACAAACAGATGCTTGATAATGTTTACCTGTTGTTTTTGGCATCGGCAGAGCGAAAATCCATTTATACGAGAGACAGTTTAAAAAAAGATTATAATACTATAATCGACAGGATTCAATCTATAAAATTTATAACAAGCTACATTCAATCATATCCTAAGTCAAGGCTTGATATTTACTATTTTAATAACAAAGGAATCAATGAGTATAACATTGATGGCATAAATAAAAATCCTTCGGAATGGATAAAATACGATCATTGGATGGAAAATTTAAACCTGGATTCATTAAATAATATTAGTCCTGATTTCAATGACCATGAATCAATTAAAATTTCCCGGCAGGTTCATTGCGGATGTAATTACAGGTTTGATAGAAGTTATCTTGAAAAAGCGATTTTCTTTGAAATAATTGATGAAGACAGAAATCGTTCCATTTGGTTTTTATTGCCTGATAATAAAGTGCTTTTGTACCTGATGCATGGTGATAAAGTATTAAACTACAGTTATAAGGATTTCGGAGGTAGTAATGGTTTGCAATATCCCTGCAGGTTATTCGACTCTGAGGGAAGCATTATTAAAAAATAGAACTTTGTATTCATTTTAATTGATCAGGATTTTTCCTGATTTTTTTAATCAATAATCAATTTTGGATTATGTATTCCATCCAAGTTCCGGTAGAAGCTGAATATGACAAACTGTTGGAAATATGGGAATCATCCGTAAAGGCCACTCACGATTTTTTAACTGATGATGATGTGCAATTTTTTAAGAAACTGATCGTGGAAAACAAATACTTCAATCATGTAAAACTTTATTGTATTCGAAATTCAAAAAACGATATACTTGGCTTTTCAGGGATATCCGGCAATAAATTGGAAATGCTTTTTTTAGATCCTGCTGTAAGAGGCCAGGGGTTTGGTAAAATGTTATTAAAGCATGCAATAGAAATTCACCATATTACTTCAGTTGATGTAAATGAACAAAACAGGGATGCAGTTAAATTTTATGAACACTTTGGATTTAAATCAATTTCCCGTTCAGCGTTGGATGGAACCGGGAAACCCTTTCCGATTTTGCATATGACTTTATCAAATCCTGGAGTTTAAAAATGAAGTTGGATAAAAAATCAAATTTGCCATTACCGGTTTTCAATAAATTGACCTATGCGTGAACAAGCCCTTGAAATTTTTAATGCTGCTGTAGCTGCTGTACAACCTGCCAGGTTATTACCTGCTTATATCAGTGTGCATAATAACCAATTAAGATTGCATGACCAGTTTTTCCCTTTTTCGAAAATTAAAAATATTTACATCATTGGAGCTGGTAAGGCAAGTGCATCCATGGCTTTTGAAGTTGAAAAAATTCTGGGGCCTCTTATAAAAAAAGGGGTGGTGGCCACAAAACACGGTCATGCATTACCGTTAAATATAATAGAATGCATTGAAGCAGGGCATCCACTACCTGATCAGCAAAGTGTGTATGCCGGGCAGCGGATCATGGAAATTGCCACACATGCAGGTGAAAATGATATAGTGATTGCATTGATCAGTGGCGGTGCATCGGCTTTGATGGCAGATCATCCGCAAGGCACAACCCTGGATGAAGTTCAGCAGCTTTTTGAATTGCTGTTAAAAAGCGGTGCAACTATCGATGAAATGAATGCCGTTCGAAAACATTTGTCCCGGTTAAAGGGCGGCGGAATATCCCGGGCCGTTTATCCTGCAACTTTGGTAACTTTTATTTTGAGTGATGTTATTGGTGATCCGCTTCATGTAATTGCCAGCGGTCCAACAGTTGCCGACCCTACCACCTTTGATGATGCCATCAGCGTGTTAAAAAAATATAACCTTTATGAAGAAATACCGGCAGCAATAAAAGAATGGATGGTACAGGGAATCAACGGAATTATTCCTGAAACACTCAAACCCGGCGATCCTTTTTTTGAAAAAACAACCAATCACCTTATCGGGACAAACAAAATAGCATTGCTGGCCGCGGCTGGTAAGGCGGCAAACCTGGGATTAGAACCTGTTATCTTACCCAATTATTTATCCGGGGAGGCAAGTGGCGCCGCTATCACATTCATAAAAGAAATTTTAGAAAAAAAAGATATTGAAAAACCTGTCTGCTTTTTACTGGGTGGTGAAACAACGGTGACCATCAGGGGAAATGGAAAGGGTGGACGAAACCAGGAATTTGCACTGGCTGCATTTATCCATTTAACACAAAATGAAATTGCTCATAATATTCAAATTATTCTTTCTGCAGGTACGGATGGCAGTGATGGACCTACTGATGCAACAGGCGCATTTGTCGACGACGAAATAATTTACAGAGCGAAGAAACTGGAATTGGATGCCGCTGACTATTTATCAAACAATGACGCCTATCATTTTTTTAAAAAAACCGGCGGACTTATTATAACGGGTCCTACACAAACCAATGTGATGGATATTGTGTTGGCCATAATTAAATAGTGCTAAAACAAAAGAGATAATAACATGCAACTTGCCAAAACGGCTAGTCCCATAAAAAAAGTGGCAGTAGAAAAATAACGATACATGCGACTGACCGGTATTTTACTATATTGATTAATGACCCAGAAATAACTGTCATTAGCATGGCTGACGACCATTGCTCCTGCACCAATGCTTAAAACAAGCAGCGCTTTTTCTGCAACATGGTTAAACGGCATACCTGACAACAAAGGCGCCATGATGGAGGAAGTGATGATGAGTGCTGCTGTGGATGAACCCTGTGCCGTTTTCAACCCAGCCGCTAATAAAAAAGCAATAGGATAAAAAATGATCAGGGAAAAATTTTTCCCCGCTATCATGTTTTCAAATTCAGCAGCCAGCGGTGTAGCTTTTAAAACTGCACCCAATGCCCCTCCGGCGGCAGTGATCAAAATGATTGGACCGGCCTGTGTAAGTGCATGTTGAATCCAGCTGTTCCACTTTTTCTGTTGTGAAAAACCGGGTAATAAAAAAGCCGCAAATACTCCAATTAACAAAGCAATATTGGGATTACAAATAAATTTCATTACACTGTTGAATGGTGAAGGCAAATTAAAGAAGGGGATCATTGATCCCATTGCAATTAATATAACGGGAAGCAATAGGGGTAATATGCAATAAGCTAGTCGTGGCGGGTTTACCGGCTCAACATCCTCTACTTTTTCCATTTTTTCTTCCTGCATGTTTTCGGATTGTTTGTCCAATTTTTGGGCAAACCACCATCCAATGATAATGGCCGGAATGCTGACTGCAATACCAAATAACATGATCCAACCTATATCTCCTGCCATATTAAAGTTACCGGCGGCAGCAAGCGGACCCGGAGTGGGTGGTATTAATACATGCGAAGTGTAAAGGCCTGTAGCAAGGGCAATGCTGATGGCACCATAAGAAACGGTTGATTGTTTTGATAATGAACGGGCCAGGCTTGAAAGGATAACAAATCCGGAATCGCAAAAAACAGGAATGCCGGTAACAGCTCCTATCAGGCTGATGCCGGGTAAAATTTTTTTCTTTCCCGTTTTTTTTAATAATGCTGTTGCAATGGCTGTGATGGCACCGGTTTTTTCCAGCGCTTCACCAAGAATAGTTCCCAGGGCAATAATTAAACCGATGCTGGCGAATACCGAACCGCCACCCTGTAATACTGCACCAATCGTAGCCTCTGTTCCCATCCCTGCACTAATTCCCAAAACAATTGCGGCAACAATCAAAACCAGGAAGGGATGCCATTTTAAAATGGCACAGGCACCAATGATCAAAACAAGAATAAATAATATGAGTATGATTAATGAAAGACCTGTTAGCATAATACTGTCTGTTTATAAAAAATGTAATTGACCCGGGATTGAACTTTGTAAAATGGAGGAATGAAATTATAAAAACATAAACGGTTATGGAAAATTAAAAGAAGTAAGGATATCCATTTAAATCATTGTTTTTTTAAAATTTAGTGTAAAGTAATTCGCTATTTTAGCAAGGCTTAAAAAGCGCTTATGCAACCAGGTTAATTGCATTTATAATTAATCGTGTTAATGATTAGCTGGTTAAATAATTTTTAAATAAACAATGATGAAATATTTACCGGTTTATATTTTTTTTGCAGTGATCTTGATATCATCCTGCGCTGTAAAACCATTGCCATCATCCACTGCAGGTATGGCTAATAAAGACATTGCGATATTGTGTTACAATATTCACCATGCTAATCCTCCATCAAAACCCGGGCTAATTGACATCGAAGCAATAGCCAATGTGATCAGGCAACAAAATCCCGACCTGGTGGCATTACAGGAAGTAGATGTAAATACCAGCCGTTCGGGGACATCTTTAAACCAGGCAACGGAATTAGGAAAATTAACCGGGATGACCGCATATTTTGGAAAAGCAATTGATTATGGTGGTGGTGAATATGGTGTTGCTATTCTTTCTAAACATCCCTTGTCGGATATAAAAAACAGGCCTTTACCTTCTGCCGCAGGAACTAACGGTGAACCACGTACGCTTCTGTCCGCAACAGTTAATTTACCCGGAAACAAGCAAATTATTTTTGCATCCACGCACCTGGATGCTCAACGCAATGATGCAAACAGGCAGTTGCAGATTAAAAAAATACTTGAATTGGTAAAGCAGGAAACATTGCCGGTCATCATTGCCGGAGATTTTAATGCAGTACCTGAAAGTGATGTGGTAAAACAAATGGAT
>CAMPGG010000040.1 GCA_946885335.1 uncultured Chitinophagaceae bacterium | reverse complement strand
CCCTCGGGATCTGGTGTATTTTTATCAATACCTGCTTTATCCAGGACAAATGAATTTACCAAAACCATATGTCCATCATACCTGTTCACATATATTGGGTGATTGCCTGTCACACTGTCTATCCATTCCTTGCGGGGCAGTTCCCCGCCCCATGCTTCATGATCCCAATCGCCACCCTGTATCCAACGGTCATCATTAACCGTAGAAACATATTCTTTCAGCGTGTTAATAAAAGCTGCAGGTGTTTGTGCATTGCGAAGATTTACAGAAGCCAATTGGTAACCGCCTGCTAAAAAATGTGTATGGTTATCAATAAAACCCGGAACGATCATTTTTCCTTCCAGGTCAATGACCTCGGTGTTATTTCCCTTGTAGGGTTCGTAATCAGTACCTACAAAAATGACCAGGCTGTCTTTGATGGCAATAGAAGTTGCCCTGGAATTAGTGCTGTCACCTGTCCAGATCTTTGCATTTACATAAATAATATCAGCATTGGAATTTTCAGAACAGGAAGTGATGAAGATTGGAATAAACAGCAGCAGGCAGGCAATAAATTTCATGCAGGATTTTTAGGAAATATAAAATATTTAATCCTAAATGCCTTCGTGAATAATTCCAAACAAAAAAAGAAATGTTACATTGGATTTGTGGGACATCCAAAGCCCCGTTTGTTGCCAAAGCCTCTGCCGCCACCTTTACTGCCTAAGCGCAGAGAGATATTTATCCCGGTAAAATAATACCAGTCTTTTAATTTGGCGCCACCGCGTTGTGCACCACCTGCAGGATATGTTGGATTGCCAAATGACACTTCATCACCCCGGTAAGCAAGATCAACAGCCTGGGGACCTTTATATGCAAGTAATTCTGCCTGGTCAGCATAATTTGTACTTACATCATCTAAATAATCTGTAAACAATTTTCTTAAACCGAGTTCGGCTCCAATACGCACATTATCGTTTAATGCAAACCGTAAGCCTCCACCAAATGGAATGGCTAACTGCGTTAATTTATATGGTTTTTCATATCCTGGTAAACCCTGGCCTTCTGTACTTAATTCCTGTAAATGAACATGCTCTCCTTTTGTATCATAAGTATAAGGACTGAAATGAAAAACGGCTGCACCACCAAAAACATATGGCGATAATCGGCGTTCATATAAATTAAAAAAATAGTATTCGCCAACTACACTGAATTCGGAAATAGTTGATTCAAAACTAAGGTTACGAGCTTTTAAAGAGCTGTCATCATTATAATAATCAGCACCATTCACCTTTGCATAAGTGTAGGCTGCACGTAAAAGAAATTTATCAGATAATTCGTAATGGGCCGTAAGTCCGATAGCACCATTGGTTTGTTTGATATCAAAAACTTTATCCACCAGGTCACCCTGGTAATTGGCCAATCCACCATATGCACCAATATGTAAATTTTGTGCTGAAGTTGCCAAAGTAAGAACTAAAAATGCGGATACGATTGCAGCTGACTTCATGAAACTGAGATTTTTGCTAGGTGATTGCAAATATGAGGCCTAAGCCATAAAATTACGATCCTAATTTCAAATTTGTGAGAAACAAAGCATCAGCAAGCATGCTTTACACATTGCATTTATAATCTTTAGGGAGAGATTAACCGGTCATTAATTCAGGATGGATAAAGTATTACTCGGGGTATATTACCAGCGTGGACATTTTGTATTGTAACTCCGTGCGTTCGCATTAGTAAGATTATTAAACAGGGACCGGATACCACTCCATTTTACTTCAACCTGCAGCCCAATAAAATAATACCAGTCTTTTTCGGTTGGGGTACCACGGATTTCTTTATCTGATGGATAGTTGGCATTTCCAGGTAATTCATCGCCCCGAAAAGCCATTTCTACAGCTTTTGGCCCGTTTCCGTTTAATAAAACCTGCTGATCGGCATAAGTAGTGCTGACATCATCCAGGTAATCTGTAAAAGTTTTTCGCTGGTTTAACTCAAACCCTAAATTAAAATGATCACTGACGGCATATCTGAAACCACCACCGAAAGCAAAGGCGAATTGAGTGAGTTTATATTTCTTTTTGGATGGATATTCCGGTAAACCTTGTCCTTCCGTTCCGAGTGGCTGCAAATAAACTTTATTTCCTTGTTGATCTGTTGTCCAAGGATTAAAACTAAAAATGGCAGCACCACCATATAGATAAGGCGCAAGTTTTTTTGTTTCCAGGTTTGTGATCGATATTTCCAATCCTGTGTGTATCTCTTTTAAATTGGTATTAAAACTCAGGTTCCTGGGTTTAAGATAATCCCGGTTATACCGGTCTGCCGCCTGTATTTCTCCAGTTGCAATGCCTGTGCGCCAGGTTAAATGAGGATGAAATTTGAATCTTGCAATTAATCCAAAAGCTGGTTTGGAGCGATTTACAGTAAAACTATTTGGATTCAGGTCGCCCTGGTAATTGATTAATCCACCAAAAATACCCAGGCTGAAATTTTCTGTTTGCACCTGTGCAAATAAGCTGGCAGGAGCCAAAAGTATAATGAAAAGTATGTGTTTGATTTTGGATTTCAAATCAACCGGTTTAGGATATTGCACGGGTTATATTAAACGATTATATATTCAATGCGTAATTAACGCATTTTATCATCCAATATTTTCCAACATTTTAATACCGAGTCCATTTTCTGTTGAAGGATGAATATGACCTTCATGATAAGTAAATCCGGCAGCCAGGTCCTGGTTTAATAACAGCGGTCCATCTACATCCACATAATCTATCAATGGCATCAGGTGAACAATTGCGGCAGACCCCACAGTTGATTCATTCATACATCCCACCATCACCTTCATATCCAACTCCCTTGCTTTACTGATCATTCTCAATGCAGGTGTAATACCACTGCATTTGGTCAATTTGATATTGATGCCATGGAAATGGTGTAAACATTTTTCTACATCCTGTTCATACACACAACTTTCATCCGCAATCAAAGGCAATGGCGAATGTTCATATAATTTTTTCATTCCTTCCCAATCATCTTTGGCCAAGGGTTGTTCAATCAGTTCAACACCCAGGTCTTTTAATTGAGGAATTTTTTCCAGTGCTTCATCAGCCGTCCATGCCGCATTGGCATCAATCCGAAATCGTGCATCTGTTTGCTTGCGTAATGCAGTTACTATTTCAATATCCTGGTCAGTTCCTAATTTGATCTTGTATATTGGCCAGGGTTTCTCTTTCATTTTTTCAACCATTTTTTCAATGGTGTCAATACCTATCGTGTAATCTGTAACTAAATCATCGCTAAATTCTTCTTTCCAGAATTTGTATAAAGGCTTTCCTTTTAACTTACCATACATATCCCAGGCGGCCATATCCAGTGCACAAACTAAAAAATGATTTTGGGGAAATAGATGATGCAGGTAATGCCAATAACGATCGGGCTCAGTGAAAGCGAATTTTTCAGCAAACGTTTTTTTCTGTTCCAGGTCAGCGATCATTTTTTCAACCGGGATATTGTAATAGCTGATGGCTGGCGCTTCGCCATATCCTTTAATGCCAAAATGTTCCAGTTCAACAATGAGTGTGGGTTGATGAGTCTTAGTCCCTTTTGAAATGGTAAAAGGATATTTAAAAGGCAATGAAAATGAGCGATAGTTTATTTTCATAAAAGCGTTTAGAGTTTAGGGTTTAGAGTTTAGTCTTGTTGTTGGAAGCTAATAACTGTTATGGGTACTTGAATTTATAAATAAACATATTAAACATTGTCTTATCCTTATATAAGTTGACGTTTTTTTAATTTCTTACGCCGTCTTCGACAAGCTCAGACTGACAGTCTGTTAAACGAACATTCGACCTATAGCCCAATTCCAAATTCCTAATATCCCAATTCCTCATCATCTAAGGAACCTTTCAACTTGTCAACCACTCAACTTATCAACCACTCAATCACCCTCTCCCACTGTCTTTTATATAACCAGACAATTCCTGGTTAAAAGATTTTTCTTTTAGCAATTGCTCTAATGGAATATGCATACGATAACGCCAGTAATGTTTTGGATCTGCAGGTACATTAATTCTTTCTTCTGAAGGATGTGCCCTGCGCAACTCTCCATCAATCCCTAACAGATCCTGTAACTGGAAAATGCTCCACATAGCCGGCGAATATAAATGCTGTAAAACAATAGCCTTGTTTATCCATGGCTCACAGAAATATGGCGCTTCACCATGTTGTCCCAATTCATGATTAAAGAAATGCTGGGTTTTTGAACGGTCTTCTTCCCACCATCCACGGATTGTACTCATATCATGCGTGGAAGGTGTAACAACAGAAAGATATGGTGCATCATCAGGATGAAAGAAAAGTTTCGTGGCATCCTTTGGCATACGTTGAATTTCAAGGCTTAATATACCAAGCTGTTTCATTACTTCCGGAACGGAATGCGGAACCATACCAAGATCTTCACCACAGATCAGCATATTGGTTGCCTGCTTCAAACATGGCAACTTATGCATGGCTTCTTTTTTCCAAAAATCATCCTGCCGTTGATAGAAATAATTATTGTATAAATATTTTAGTACTCCTTTTGTATGATCATCCAGGTAGCGGAAGGAAGTTGTATTCTCCATACCGAAACGGAAATGAAATTCTGATTCGCCTGCATTTGAATCAGGCAATAAGATTACATTCGATATCAGGTCGAACAGACCTTGTTTTATTTTTTTATTTTCTTCAGAGGGTTCTAATGTTGCAAAATATTTTTCAACCTGCAGCTGTGTTTCAAATTGAAATTCCAGGTTATAACTTCCCCAATCATTGGGTACAACAAATGAGGACAATACCTGTTCCGCATTTGAACCAAAAATCTCGTAGATAATTTCTTCTGTAATAAAAGGTTTGTAAAATCTTTTAAGATCAGTATGTATTCCATGTTCTTTCAATTCGGATGCATACAACGGAATGGCCGGAACAAAGTGTCCCATAATTCCTTCAATGGCATGACGTGGTATGCTCCAAATGCGGAAGAATCCCAGGATATGATCAATGCGGAAAGCTGAAAAATATTCGCTCATTTGTTCAAAGCGCTTGCGCCACCAGGCAAATCCATCCTGCTGCATTTTTTGCCAATTGTAAGTTGGGAAGCCCCAGTTTTGACCCTTTATTGCAAAATCATCTGGCGGTGCACCCGCTTGTTGATCCATATGATAAAGATCGGGATCCATCCAGGCATCAACACCATACCGGTAAATGCCAATAGGAATGTCACCTTTTAACGCTATCCCATTTTTATGCGCATAATCTGCAGCTTCCTTTAATTGCAAATGCAAATGATACTGGGTAAAATAATGAAACGCGATGCGTTTGTATGCCTTTGATTTTTTGCTGGTTAATTTGGCAATATCCGATTTATCATAAACCGCATTGGTGTTCCAGTGACTGTAATGAGATGTTTTGTTTTTATCACGCAGGTAGCTGAATGCAGCATAAGGAACCAGCCAGTGATTATTTTTTTCAAAGAATGCATCAAATCCATCACTGTTCAATATTTCTTTCCCATCTAATTCATACAATTCTTCTAAAACCTGCAGTTTATATTTGATCACTTCTTCGTAATCCATTTCAGGCAACTCGTTCAGTTGCTTTTGTTTCCTTTTTAAGGAAGTAATATGTGATGCATGTTTGCGACCGGCAACTTTTTCAAGGTTTACATAAAGCGGGTGCAAAGCAAATGCGGATATAGATGCATAAGGATATGAATCAGTATAAGTATTGGTTGCAATTGTATCATTCACAGGCAACAACTGGATCATTTTCAATCCCGTGTTTTTTGCCCAGTCAACCAATAGTTTTAAATCATTGAATTCACCGGCGCCAAAACTTTTTTTGCTGCGCAAACTGAAAACAGGAATGGCAACACCTGCACCATGCCATGAATTATTAGGGAGATGAACAAACCCATCGTGAAGAATCGTTAATGGATTATTTGTAAGATTTACCGGCAATTGCCTGTTTGCTCCATCTTCAAAACGAACAAAGGTTTTTGTTTTTGTATTATAAACGCCGTATTTATATTCAAAGGGCAATTGGTTTTTTTCTATTTGAAGACTAACCTCAAACCAATTTCCTACAGGCTGTAGTAATTGAATATTTTCGGTTGACCAGTTGCCTAATGCTTCAGATCCGCCTGAAATACAAACAGTTTCATCTTTTTGTAATAAAGGAGCCTTTACCCTGAACTGGAAATTATAATTTTTTGGATAACGTGGCTTTGTTTCTTTACGATTGAGAAATATCTCCCTGAATGGTGCAGTATAAAAAGCATTTTCATAGTCGCCTGCATGGTTCCAGGTATCAATTAAAGTAATATCCCTGGCTGCAGATTTTGGATTTTGGATGATCCGAGTATTTTCATTTTCAGGGATCCACTCACCTCCTACATTTTTCAAAATGTACTTGTATCGCAACTGGGGTGTTTTCTTTTCATCTATCTCAATACTTGCCTTCCAAAAATCATTGTTATAATAATTCATTTGCAAGGCTTGATCCATGTCATATTCACCCAGTAGTGAATGATTTCCACTTATATATAAGATTTGATTGACTTTTGTATGGAAGCGCAGGAAAAAATCGACTTTCATTCCAATTAATTTTAAAGGATAAAATTTACTTAGATCTTATTTAATGTGTAAGATAAACACCGTATAACGGGCGAAAGTAAAAAAAAGCCTTGGAGGAGGAAATTTTTAATTTCTTGTTTTCATATAATTAACCCCCGGGTACTGGTTTTCAACCAATTAAAAAAAAACAGGAGACCAGCTCCTGTTTCCATTTATTCGTTATTATTATTTTTTTCCGGTTTCTCTTTTTTCTCTTTCTTTTTGGTTTTAGGAGCAAACATGGCCAGCATTCTGCGTCCTTCCATTTTTGGCATGCTTTCCAAAACACCGTTTTCCGCCAGTCTTTCTGCGAATTTTAATAACAGTAATTCTCCCCGGTCTTTGAATTGGATGGCCCTTCCTTTAAACTGCACATAAGCTTTAACCTTGTTGCCGTCTTTTAAAAAGTTAATAGCATGTTTTGCTTTAAAGTCAAAATCATGATCATCCGTATTAGGTGTAAAACGAATTTCTTTTATCTCAGAGGTTTTGGCTTTCGCCTTCATCTCTTTTTCCTTCCGCTTCTTGTCGTATAAAAATTTATTGTAATCGATGATCCGGCAAACCGGGGGATCGCCCTGGGGAGAAATTTCAACCAGGTCTAATTCCAGGTCCTGCGCCATTTTATAGGCTTCTGCTGTTGGATAGATACCTACTTCTACATTTTCGCCCACTAATCTTACCTGGGGAACCCTGATATGGTGGTTAATACGATGTTCTGCTTCTTTCTTTTGGGGAAATCTTCCTTTGTATCCCCTGAATCCTTGTTTTTGTAATGCCATTTATTGTTTTTTCGTGATATCCTGCCCCTTTCAGGCAATTTTTTATTTGTTTAAATATATTGAATTAATCTTTCCTTTCCATAATCTCATTGAGCGTTGCATTGATAAAATCATCAACCAATTGCACCCCGGTGTCACCTTTACCTTGTCTTCTTACTGCCACTTTTCCTTCATTCATTTCCTTTTCACCCACCACCAGCATATAAGGTACTTTCAACATTTCCGTATCTCTTATCTTCTTGCCAATCTTTTCGTTACGATCATCAATCTCTGCACGAATATCAGCTTTTTTCAACTTTTGCAAAATTGTTTTGGCATAGTCCAAAAATTTATCGCTGATGGGTAACAACTTAACCTGTACCGGTGCCAGCCAAACAGGAAATTTACCTGCATAATGTTCCAACAAGAATCCAATAAATCTTTCATGCGTTCCTAATGGCGCCCTGTGAATGATCAATGGCGTATCGGATTGGTTGTTTGCAGTTGTGTAACTCAGGTTAAAACTGCGACCCTGTGCAAAATCAACCTGGTTGGTAGCCAATGTAAATTCCCGCCCGATGGCACTCCAAATCTGTACATCAATCTTTGGGCCGTAAAAGGCTGCTTCATCCTGTACTTCAACAAAAGGCGTTTCGGTTTTTATTAAAACATCGCGAACCAAAAGTTCCGTTTCTTTCCATAGTTCAGGCTGGTCAACATATTTCTTTCCCAATTTCGCCGGATCATGAAGACTCAGTCGCATCACATATTTATCAATCCCAAAAATCTTAAAGTATTTGCGGTACATATCATTTACCGCTTTAAACTCTTCATAGAATTGTTCTTTGGTGCAATAAATATGCGCATCGTTCATGTGCAGGCAGCGAACTCGCATCAATCCAAATAATTCACCGCTTTGTTCATAACGGTAACAAGTACCGTATTCTGCTAAACGAAATGGTAAGTCTTTATAACTCTTAGGCTCAGCCGCAAATATTTTATGGTGATGCGGGCAGTTCATAGCCTTCAGGTAATATTTAACACCCTCTAATTCCATGGGCGGGTACATGCTATCCTCGTAATAAGGCAGGTGCCCGCTGGTGAGATAAAGATTTTCTTTGGCAATATGCGGCGTTACCACTCTTTTATAACCACCCGCAGTTTCGGTCTCTTTTGCCAGCTTTTCCAATTCCTCGATGATGATAGTCCCATTGGGCAACCATAAAGGTAATCCCGGACCTACATCATCATCCATAGTATAAATGCCCAGTTCTTTCCCCAGCTTCCGGTGATCTCTTTTTTTAGCTTCTTCCAGCATGGCCAGGTGTTCATCCATTTCTTTTTGAGAAGGAAATGTTACACCATACACCCTGATGAGCTGTTTATTTTTTTCGTCTCCTTTCCAATAGGCACCGGCAATATTGGTCAGTTTGATAGCCTTGATTAAACCCGTATGTGGAATATGCGGACCACGGCAGAGATCAGTAAAACTTCCCTGGCTGTAAAAAGTTATTTCACCATCCTGCAAGTTTTGTAAAAGATCAAGTTTGTATTCATCACCTTTCTCTGTAAAATAATTTACAGCTTCCTCTTTCCTGATTTCTTTTCTTTCAAACTTATTATTTTGCCTGGCCAGTTCGTTCATCTTCTTTTCTATTCCCTGCAAATCTTCTTCAGCCAGTTTGCGATCTCCCAGGTCCATGTCATAATAAAAACCATTATCCAATGCAGGGCCTACCCAAAACTTAACGCCGGGATAAAGTTGTTCAACCGCTTCAGCCATCAGGTGAGCCGATGAATGCCAGAATGTAGTTCTTCCTTCATTATCATTAAAGGTGAGCAGCTTTAATGATGAATCATTTTGGATAGGTCTGCTGATGTCCCAAACTTCTCCATTGACCTGCGCAGCAATAATCTTTCGGGCCAGTCCTTCAGAAATGCTTTTTGCTATTTCGAAGGCTGAAACTCCTGCTTCGTACTGCCGAACCGCACCATCCGGTAATGTTATATTGATCATTTGTTTGATTATAATTTTGATTATTGCTAAAGTATATCCATTCTATTCCGCTTAGCTATTAAGGCGTGCAAAATTAACAAACTCTTGTTGAATGAAAGGCGTCGATAAAAACTAATTTGCTAATTTCACGCTTCTATGGTAAGACCTTTACCCAGGATATCATTGCTTGCAATTGTTATTTTTCTTTTCCAATTTTCTACAGCCGCACAGGATCTGACAGGTATTTGGCGTGGCTATTTTATTACTGAATATGGGGAGAACTACAAACTGGAATTCCAGATCATTCAAAATAAATCATCAATTGTTACAGGGGTTTCCTATTCTTATTTGGATGTGCGGTTTTACGGTAAAGCAAATATGACTGGCAGATACCTGAGATCAGAAAAACAATTTCAAATCCAGGAAACCAAAACCGTCGAAGTAAAAAGTACAACAGGTGGCGGCACCTGTATCATGAATTATAATTTCAGCTATGTAAAATCAGGTCCGGAGGAATTCCTGGAAGGCAGCTACGTAGGCAAATCAGAAAACAGGATGAATCCCCGACTCAATGGTCAATGGGGTGATTGCGGAGGTGGTAAAGTATTTTTAAGAAGAGTGAAGACTAGTGACTTTTATGTAGAACCTTTTTTAAGAGATCAGCCTCGCAGAATTCCTCCGAAAGTAACACCAAAAGAAACGGAGAAAAAACCGGAGCCTAAGAAAGAAACGCCGAAAAATGTTCCGCCAAAAACAGATGAACCGGTTAAAAAAGAAGAAGAGAAAAAAATAGAAACGCCTGTAATCAAGCCAAAAGAAAAAGAAATTACGCCTGCTCCACCTATTTTAAAAACAAGGTCAAATGAACTGGCACGGACCTTTGAAGTAAGTACGAGCCAGGTAATAGTAAGATTATACGATAATGGAGAAATTGATGACGATACTGTTTCCGTCTATTTCAATAATAAACTGGTTTTGGATAAAAAACGATTATCCACTTCTCCATTAACTATTACCCTAAATCTTGATGAAGATGGTGGTGAAAATGAATTGGTCATGGTTGCAGAAAACCTGGGTCGTATTCCTCCTAACACTTCTTTGATGATCGTGCAGGCAGGCGGTCAGCGTTACCAGGTAAATATCACATCAACCGATCAAAAAAATGCATTGGTTCGATTTAAATATCGAAAACCAGATTAAGCATTACCGTTTGCATAAATTTAAATCCACCAAACAGCTTTTTTTCTATTTTCAATTATAATGCACCGGTTAATACAAATTTTATTGTTTTTGTTTATTGTTATTCCCGCAGGTTCGCAGGAGTTAAACGGCATCTGGAAGGGCACTTTGACGTTAAGTCCCGGTGGATGTTTTACCGTTTACAATCTTGAACTGCAAATCAATATCGATGATAAACAAAATATTTCCGGCGTTTCATATCATTACTCTGACTTACAGAATTATGTAAAAGAAGAATTTGATGGAAGCTATGATACCCGCGGAATGGTGCTGGCGATAAACGAAATCAAAATCCTGACTTATCATGTACCTCCCGATTGCGTTCCCTGCATAAAAAAATATGCATTGGTTTATAAAAAAGAAGATAAAATAGAAACGCTTAGTGGAACCATGGGTGGACAGATGATCAATAATGCTGGTGTTTGCCCCCCGGGAACAATTGTCCTGAAGCGTATACAGGAATCTGCCTTTAAGGAAATCGAAAATAAAAATGCTTTACCTAAAAAGTTAACTACACGAAAAAACGAATTGGTGCGGGAGATTAAAGTTGATACAGGAAATATCCGCCTTGATTTTTATGATAATGGAATTATTGATGGTGATACCATTTCTGTATATGCCAATAATCAAACGATTGTTTTAAACAAGGGATTAACAACAGTGCCCATTACGGTTTTTGTTCGTGTAGATGCACAAAAAATTGAACAGGAAATTGTTATGGTTGGTCAAAATCTCGGGACCATACCTCCTAATACAGCTTTGATGATCGTTACTGCAGGCAGTAAACGTTACCAGCTTTATCTTACTTCGGATGAACAAAAAAATGCCATGGTCAGGTTCATCTATGAAAAACCTGATTCGGCATTTAAAAAAGAATAAAAAAATCAGCTTACCTGATCTGGCCCCTTACAATACCCATAGGATAAAAGTTAGAATGGGCATTTGCATAAACTTCCTCGTTCAGTAACAAATCATATTGTTCGGGGGTTAACGTTTGCACCATATTTTTACCAAAATCATCAGGCGTATGAGCCAGGAAGATTCTGACAGGTCCATTAACGCCGGTTGCACCAAGATGTACATGTGCAAAACGCAAGGCATCCCCTTCTTCCAGTTGATCAACCATAATTTTTGAATAAAGGATTCTGTCAGCTGTTAATCTTAAATGAACCCGGCCTTTTGCTGTAGTGTTCACTGCGGGCACTTCATTTTCACCACTCAGGTGAACCAGCATATTCAGAACATAGGGTCCACCGCCATTCGCCTTATGTGCAGCCATAGGGACTTCTAATACATTGACGTCTTTTGCAGATTCTGGCATTCTTTCTTTCTGGCAGGAGAAGAGCAAAACAATGCCTGCCATCAAAATGGTTTGAAATGAAGTTTTTTTCATGATCAATCAATTAAAGATTAAAAAATAAAAATGGAAGTTTTCATTAAAATCATTTGATTGTTCAAAGGGGAAAGAAGAAGGTAAAATTCAGTTATTTAAGATCCCAATTATATCGAACAAAAAAAAATATAAGTTGCCTGCTGGTTCGATTTTTTTATATCCATTGATATAACAAACAATTTTGATCACAAAAATGTATTATAAATAAAACGAGGAATATGAATTATACAGAAAATTACCAGGGTATTAAGGTGGATGTGCAAGCAGTTGATATCAACATACATGATGATGTTCAGCAGGAAGTGAGAAATGCTATCGATAAATTACAAAGGCATGCTACTAAAATAAATTGGGTAGATGTTTATTTTAATGTTGAAGCCAATCAACCAACGAATAATAAATCTGTAAGCATGCGGGTTGGTATACCCGGCCCGGATGTATTTGCTTCTGATACCGGCGAGCACTGGCTCCCTCTTCTCAAAAGTGTGGAAGAAAAACTGCGCAGGCAGCTTCAGAAAAAATAATTAACCGTTTTACATATAAAACTTAAATCAATTGGCAAATAGCTGGTTGGTTTAAGTTTTATTTTTTGTCTTCTCTTCCCAGTTCAGCGATAACCTTCCATTACCTGCAATTAAAAAATAGATCAATAATAAAAGAACCAAAAATGAAACCAGCCAGATTGAATATGGCTTCATAATTCCAGCAGGATTATTCACCAATATAACTGCCCCTAACAAAATGGGGATTTGTATCAGTGCAGCAAACCTCGTTAAAACCCCTACGGCTATCAGTATACCACCAAGTATATGCGCAAAAACAACATAGTGCGTGATCAGTACCAAAGCAAATTGACTGAATGAAAGACTACTACCCACCAGGCTTACAATAGCACTTGTATTTTCTAAGAAGAGAATGCCTGTATAAACCAGGAATATGCCCAAAAAAATGCGGATAATATCAACCCATAACGGATGATGTGTATCACCCCAATGGCCAATGCGTTCCAAGGTATTCATACATTGATATTTAGGTGTGAATGTATATCCTAATTTACCGAATTTTTATGGGAAGTCCCGGATAATAAATTTAGCCCAGGGTGCCGGGTGTTGTATTTACAAATTTATTGATAGGCAACAATGGCAACCCTTCATTTCAAACTTCTTTTAATATCTTGGGCACTTAAAAATTTTGCATGAACGAAACTAACACCGCCCTGGTTACAAATGATGCTGTTGTTTTGGGTATATTAATGGCTATTCTGGCTTTTATTTTTTATACATCCGGTTCCAAAATTTCATTCTGGAATAAATTTTACCGGATCATTCCCAGTATCCTGCTTTGTTATTTTATACCTGCGCTGTTCAATACGTTTGGAATTATTTCCGGTGAAGCTTCCGGATTATACACTGTGGCTTCCCGTTATTTTTTGCCAGCCAGTTTAGTCTTGCTAACTATGAGTGTGGATATTCCCTCCCTTAGAAAATTAGGAGGCAAATCGCTGATCATGTTCTTTGCCGGTACTTTCGGCGTAATGGTGGGAGGTCCATTGGTGCTTGCTTTGGTTGGATCCATTTCTCCCGACACACTTATGTATGGCGATGAAGAAGTCTGGCGTGGTTTATCAACCATTGCGGGCAGCTGGATTGGTGGCGGCGCTAACCAGGCAGCTATGCTTGAAGTTTTTGGAGCCAGTAAACCCTTGTTCGGACAAATGATTGCCGTTGATGTTTTAGTGGCTAATCTCTGGATGGGCATTTTATTATACGGATCACAACATAGAGAAAAAATAAACCGCTGGTTGAATGCGGACAATTCGGCCATTTTGGAACTGGAAAAGAAAATGGAAACGCTGGAATTAAATTCCGTGCAACAAAAAAGAGGAACAAGAGAATGGATGATACTTGGTGGAATTGCATTTGCCATTACAGGAATCGCACATTTTTTTGCCGATATTATTGCTCCCTGGTTTGCCGAAAATGTTCCGGGATCTGAAAAATATTCGTTGACCAGTACTTTTTTCTGGCTGGTTGTAATTGCCACTACGTTAGGTGTTACACTTTCGTTTACACGTGTACGTAAGCTTGAAGCCATTGGCGCATCAGATATGGGTTCGGTATTTCTTTATTTTTTGGTGGCCACTATTGGAATGAACATGGACCTGAAAGCCTTATTTGATAATCCTATACTGTTCCTGATCGGCGCATTGTGGATCACGTTCCATATAATTATCATGCTGGTTGTGGCTAAAATTATCAGGGCACCATTCTTTTTTGTTGCAGTAGGCAGCCAGGCAAATATTGGTGGTGCAGCTTCTGCTCCCATAGTTGCGGCCGCATTTAATAAATACCTGGCACCGGTTGGTGTTTTGCTGGCGGTATTGGGATATGCTGTTGGCACATATGGTGCTTACCTTGCGGGTTTAACCATGCAATGGGTTTCGGATATGCTGAGATAATAATCCACTTAACACAGTTACAATACGATCAATTTTAAATGGGTGATCATTCCATTATCATCCATTATGCGTAAAATATAAAAACCTTTACTGAGCGTTCCTGCTGGAATTGTATTAATCACATCATCCAGTCTTTTTTCAAAAACCAATACGCCTGAACTATTGATGACCTGCATTGATGCAATATCCGCCTGCCGGGAAATTATATTTACCGGTTGATATTGGCTCACAGGATTTGGAAAAACCCGGTAATTATTTTCATCAACATAATATATTGTGATAGGCTCACTGTAAATAACCTGGCCATTTTTTAAGGTGATTTTTACACGGTAGGTATTTACGCCAATAATGGGGTTGATGTCATTATAGCTAAAGGTAGTTTGATTCAATTGCGGCTCCCTGTGTAATTGTTCGAAACCATTTGATGAAAACCTTTCCCAATCAATAGTTGCAATATTGTACAAGCTACCCAGGTTTAGCAGCAAGTGAATTTCATTATTTGTAATGCCACCCAAAAAACTTTTGAAATAACATTCAACACCCTGTGTTGTATAATTGATTGTAAAACTTTTTAATAGCGGTTCAGCATCAAGCACTGGAGCAACCGCAAAATATAAGGATGGATGATTAGTTTTTGACAACACCATAAATGTATCATTCGTCATTAGGATTGGTTCTAAATAATTACCTTCCAAACTGTATACCTGGTATTCACTGGCTTCCTCTACTTTATCCCAATATAATAAAATGGAATCCTGGCAATGAAACCCAACAGACAACTTAATTTCCTTGGAAATGCCAAATCGATCGGATAAAAAAGTTTTACCATCAATCACCATTTTTAATGATGACAACGCAATTGTATCAGGCACCTGCCATTCTATAAAACCTTTTGTTAGATCTACATTATCGCTGATTACAAACCAGTCAGTTTCATTCAAACTATATTCAAGTTTGCCTTGTTGATTGGTATATCCACTCTCCCATCTGATAATATTCTTTTCACCTGGAAAAATATTTTGTTTATGCATGGGAAAATGCCAGGTAAAAAAATCAGCACTATCAAATTGATAAGCCAGGTAAAAACTTTGCGCTGAACCAGCAATTTTACTTCCTTTTACAGCAATGGTGTAATCTCCCGGGTTAGGATTATCTATCGAGATCTGTTCAACATTATTTAATGTATCTTTTTTACGTTCCGCTGGTAAAAGCAATGAATCCTGGTGCGGAAAATGATTCAGTACCCATGGTTGCCAACTTTCTGCACCTGCAATCAATTTTAAATCCAGGTCATTTATTAATGCCTTTGTTGCATTGGCAGTTGCTGGCAAATCATTCCAAACAAGGGTCAGCTTAAACTTATTAATGTTTTGAGGTACCTGTACTGGAAATAATATTTCTTCATTTTCAGAAACTGTTCCTTGTAATACATTTCTATTTATGATTGTTTGCAATGCTTTATATGCGTTTGCATTTCCATAACCAGAAATAAAATCAGGATTTGGCGGACCTATATCGTCCGCACTGTTAATTAAAACGGCTTTGATCAAAGCGGATGAAGGCAAACTATCCTGGTGTAAACTTTTGTATGCCTGCTGCAGCATTAAAGCAATTCCTGAAACCACAGCAGCCGAACCGGAACTGCCATCAATACCAAATGCAACCAGTTCCGGTTTTATACGGCCATCATATGCGGGCCCACGGGAACTTTGCAATGGAACCTGGATGAATGGATCAACAGCACCTACAGTTAAAATATTTTTAGCCATTTTAAAACTACCGGTGAGGTTGGCAAATCCATTCATTCCCTGGTATATGCCGGTTTGGGATGAAGATGTTCCTGCATTTCCTGCACTGAAAATATGAAGCAAGTCCGGATTGTTTATTGTGCTGATATCATAAGCCATTGCATCTGCACCATAATAATTTTCTACCCCGGTGCCATAAGAATGATTTTGCACTGTAATATTTTGTTGTTCATAATATTCATCCGGATCGGGTAATAGGGAACTAAAGTCTGATGATGTGATTTTTGCTTTCCAGGCTACGCCTTTGCTGTTGTAAAATGTGTTTCCTGCCCCGGCTATCATGGTTGCCATCAAAGTGGCATGTGTGGTGGTTGATGAGGATTGTAAAAGCGTGTTGATGATTCGTCCTTTAAAATCAATATCCGCAGTATCGGGTTTGTGTTCTTTCACTGAAACAATGAGGCCATCACCGTTCCATTGCGGATATAAATGATGTACTATGGAAATTTTATTAGCACTTAAATCAAATCCTTTTACCTGCATTTCTTCAACAGGTTTTCTTTTTTGATCTATAAATATTACAGCGTCAGATTTTAAAAGATTGGCATTTATTTCGGATAAGCTGAGATCAATAGAAGCAATATTTCCTGAACTATAGAAATGGAGATTGCGTTTGGGAATTTTATTTCTTTCCAATAATTGATGAAAAGAAATACTGTCTTTAACGATTAAAATATAAGGAGAAATTACAAATGCATCTTTTAAAAATTCATTCATTTTGAATAAAGGCGACTTCTTTTCTGGGTTTACAATTTGGGAAAAAGCTGGTTGCGTTAAGTATAATAGGATGAAAAGAAAGAATAGAAGCCTATGAGTGTAAGGATGGTATGGAT
>CAMPGG010000039.1 GCA_946885335.1 uncultured Chitinophagaceae bacterium | reverse complement strand
TGTATGGGCAATTAAAAAATAAAAAAAGAAGGTTTTAATTTAATATACTTTTTTCTTTAATGATCTCAACTTTTTCCAACTCTTTAATCTGGCTCCATCCACCTGTTACATTTCTTAAATTATGAATGCCTTGTCTTTTGATAAGAGATGTTGCTATCATACTGCGGTATCCACCTGCACAATGGATATAAATATTTTGTGTTTCTTCCATCAACGCCATTTTTGCAGGATCAGTTAATTCGTTCAATGGAATATTGATGGCATTTTTTAAATGACCATCTGCAAATTCAGCTTCCCGACGAACATCGAGAATAACCAGGTTTTCATCAAACTTCATATCCATTAATAATTCATCGGGTTCAACATCTATAACCAAATCAATTTCATTCCCATCCTTTTTCCAGGCTTCTATTCCTCCATCTAAATAACCTTTCACTTTGTCGATACCAACTCTTGCTAACCTGATAATAGTTTCCTGTTCCATACCGGGAGATGTTACTAACAGGATAGGTTGGGTAAAAGAAAGCAGGCTGCCCGCCCATTCTGCAAATCTTCCTTCTAACCCAATAAAAACAGAACCCGGAACAAATCCGGATGAAAATTCTGCAGCTGGTCTTGTATCCAAAATCACTGCATCATCATTCATTAGTTCTTTAAATTCTTTTGCTGATAAAGGTTTTAAACTTTGTTCTAAAATAGCATTCATTGTTTCGTATCCTTGTTTATTGATTTGTGCATTAATTGGAAAATATTTTGGTGGCAGAGCCAGTCCTGCTGTGACTGCTGTAACAAATTCTTCTTTTCCCTTTGCTTTTAATGCGTAATTGGTTTCTTTTTCAACATCTATAGTACTGGAGGTTTCTGGTCCTAAGTTTTTACCGCAGGCACTGCCGGGACCATGAGCCGGGTAAACGATCACATCACCCGGTAAAGGAATGATCTTCTTTTGTAAAGAATCGTACAACATGGCCGCCATTTCTTCCATGGTGTTTTTCATATTCTTTTGGGCAAGATCCGGGCGGCCAACATCACCGACAAAAAGTGTATCACCCGTAAAGACTGCATGCGGTTTACCATTTTCATCCTTTAATAAATAACAGGAAGATTCTAATGTATGACCGGGTGTATGTAAGACTTCGATTGCCAGTTTGCCTAATGTAAAAACCTGCCCGTCTTTAGCGATTGTAACATCAAACCCTGCTTCAGTACCCGGACCATAAATAATGGGAGCACCAGTTGCTTTGGCCAGGTCGATATGACCACTGATAAAATCCGCATGAAAATGGGTCTCGAAAATATATTTAATCGTGGCATTTTTCTCTTTTGCCAATTGAAGATAAGCGTCAATATCCCTCAAAGGATCTATAATAGCGACCTCACCCCCATCCTCAATAAAATAGGCTGCCTCACTCAAACATCCAGTATAAAATTGTTTAATAAACATGTGGAATTTATTTCTCACAAAGGTAAGCACAAAAAAAAGGAAGCATTTTGGATGCTTCCATGAATGTTTTATAGTGAATCCTTAGGAAACCAGGTCCCGTACAAATTTATCCAGTTCTTCCAGCCTGTTTGTATTGACGGAATAATATATGAATTTTCCGTCCCTGTCTGTTTTAACAAAACCTGCCTTGCGTAAAATAGCCAGGTGCTGAGAGGCAACGGATTGTTCTAAACGGAGTTTTACATAAATTTCCGTCACGGTCATTTTTCCATGTTCATCTATCAGCTTCAAAATTTGCTGTCTTAGTTTATGATTGACAGACCTTAATACAAGCGAAGCTTTTTTTAGATTTACCAGGTCCAGTTTTAAAATACTGCCATTATTTGAAGGCGTATTTATAGTTAATACCGCATCATTCATATCATCTTTTTTTAGAATGATTTATCATATGCAAAAGTGATTCCCTTTTATGTTAATATTATATTTTTTTTGCAGGCGAATAAAAACCTTTGGTATAAAAAGGTTCAGAATAGGCCAGATCCGCGAAGTTTTTAGCCTGATAATTAATGTGGGCAAGGGTTATCATATTACTGGCACTGAAGGATATATCCTCAAAAAGGGCATTTTGATGGCTGATAAGGTTTCTACATTTTTCATTGCCATTCCCAAAAAAGATCAACAGGTGATCCTTTAACCAATTATTAAAAGAATCCTTATCTATCACCATGGCCTGGGGAGGCAGCATATTTTTTAATTGTGGATCGTATATAGCGGTAAACACTTCCATGCGGCGGGCATCAATCATGGGAACAAACAGGTGATCCTTGAAATTTTCCTTATTTGGCCAATTTGTTATTGCCGCATTGGCCATAATCTCCAGGGTATTAAGGCTGATCATTGGAATTTGCAAGGCGTAAGAAAGTCCCTTGGCAGATGCCATACCTACACGTAAACCAGTATAAGATCCCGGTCCGGCAGAAACAGCAATGGCAGAAAGTTCTTTCATAGAAAAGCCTGCTTTATCCATCATCAAATGCATGGCATTATGTATCCAGGCCGCATGATCTCTTTGCTGTGTATTTGAGTCCAGCGCCAATAATTCACCATCTTTTGCCAGGCAAATGGATGCCGTTTCTACAGCAGTTTCAATGTGAAGGATCAGCGTCATGCATTTAATTCTTTTGTTAATGCCGGGGCAGGCGAATATTTTTTATCCAATTTCATTAGTTGCAGCAGCAACTCATTTATATTTTTCAACCCGATAAGCTGACTCCATTCAAACGGGCCATATGGATAACCTGTACCTAATTTCATGGCTATATCAATATCCGCTTTCGAACTCACTCCATCACCCAGTGCATAATAAGCTTCGTTGATAATCATGCTGATGATCCGCGGTGTAATAAAACCTGCCGTGTCGGGCACCCATTCAACTTTTTTGTTCAGCACTTTAAAAATACTGGTTGCGGATTCTTTTAAATCAGCCATACAACTTGCTTCAATAATCGGCTTGTCGAGGAAAGTTGCCCAGCCATTGAACCGGGTAAAAGTTGCTCCAATTTCTTTGAGTGAAAAAGAAACATCATTGATCAAAACCGGAGCAGGCAAAGTTTTCAGCATTTCAATACGGCTGGTTCTTAATTCAAATAACATATCGATATAAGCATCCGCCTTTATTTGGGTAAAATCTTCCAGCTCGTTTACCCTTGTCAGTTTATGCAAACTGGCATCAACACTCCATTCTTTTGTAACTGATTCTGATCCCAACATTACAATATGCATGCATCCATTTTTTGCAAAGAAAACGCATTACCATAAATTCGTTTCATCAATTTCATTCATAACACATATATCTTGGACAAAATAATCATCAACACACCCGATGCACCTGCACCTATAGGACCTTATAATCAATCGGTACTTGCAGGTAATTTATTTTTCATTTCCGGACAGATCTGTTTAGATCCTAAAACAGGTGAATTGATCAATGGAGATATTAAAGAGGAAACCACGCAGGTAATGAAAAACCTGCAGGCCATTCTTCATGAAGCAGGTATGCAATTTAACCGCGTGGTGAAAACAACTATTTTTTTGACTGATATGAAGCAATTTGCGGAAGTTAATGAAGTGTATGGTTCATTTTTCAACGGGGATTACCCTGCCCGGGAAACGGTAGAAGTTTCTGCATTGCCCAAGTTTGTAAACGTAGAGATCAGTATGATTGCTATGAAATAGTATTTGAACACACTTTAAATGCTAAAATTCTACTGATTCCTTTTTATTATATTGTATAGGCAACTTTATTTCGGTATCCTTCATCCTACCTTTTTAATTTTTGCTTATGATACGCTCACTTTTATTCCTTTTTTCTTTTTTTACTGTTTCTGTTCTTTTTGCGCAAGAAGTTTTACCGCCAGATAAGATTTATGGTGAGCTGTTTCATGATGTGCAATCGAGTCGCATTTTTAAAGACAGTAAAACCTTTGCAGATGCCATTCCAAAAAAAGATCCAAAAGAAATAGTAAAAAGATATCTTGAAATAAAAGCCAATCCAGCCATCAGGTTCAGCCTGCAGTTATTTGTAGAAGAAAATTTTATTATTCCTAAAGAACATACAGCCCCTAACCTCGCAAAAGAAAAAAATGTTATTAAACATATTGAGAACCTTTGGCCCATATTAACCCGTGAACCGGATAAAAAAATCGAGGGAAGCTCACTGTTACCCCTACCCGATAAATATATTGTTCCCGGTGGCCGGTTCCGTGAAATATATTACTGGGATTCTTATTTTACCATGCTGGGATTAAAAGAGAGTGGAAAAATAGAAATGATCACCAGCATGATCAATAATTTTGCTTACCTGCTTTCAACCTATGGTCATATTCCAAATGGAAACCGCAGTTATTATTTAAGCAGGAGCCAGCCGCCATTTCTTTCTTCCATGATAGAATTGCTTGCAGATATTAAGGGTGATCATATTTATGCTACTTATTTGCCACTATTACAAAAGGAATACGATTACTGGATGGACCGCACCGACCCCACGCAGCATATCATCAAAATGCCTGATGGAAGTTTGTTAAACAGGTACTATGACCAGTCGGCCACTCCCAGGCAAGAATCTTATATAGAAGATATTCAAATAGCAGAAAAATCAAGTCAACCCAAAGAAACGGTTTATCGCAATCTTCGTTCGTCTGCAGAAAGTGGCTGGGATTTCAGCAGCCGCTGGTTTGTAAATGGAAAAGATTTACATACTATAAAAACGACTCAAATTGTACCGGTTGACCTGAACAGTCTATTATATCATTTAGAAAGAACGCTTGCATTTGCCAATAAAGTAAGTGGCAATTTGATACAGCAACGATATTATAATCAACTGGCTGAGCGTCGCCGCAATGCCATTAATAAATATTTATGGTCCGCGGAAAAAGGATGGTATGTTGATTATGATCTTTCCACGCAACAAATATCACCTGAACTAACGCTGGCCGGCATGTCGCCCTTCTTTTTTAGTGTGGCAGAGCAATCAAAAGTTGCGAAGGCTAAAGTAACGTTAGAGAAAAATTTTATTAAACCGGGTGGAGTTGTAACATCATTAAAAAATACCGGAGAGCAATGGGATGCACCAAATGGCTGGGCGCCCTTGCAATGGATCACGATCGTAGGTCTTGAAAATTATGGTGAATCGGAAATGGCAAAATCCATTGCAGAACGCTGGGTAACGCTGAATAAGAACGTGTATAATGAAACAGGAAAATTGATGGAGAAATATAATGTTGTTGATCTTTCTGTAAAAGCCGGTGGCGGTGAATATCCTAACCAGGATGGATTTGGATGGACCAATGGGGTTTTACTGGCATTGATCAAAAAATATAATATACCTGATTAAAAATTGGAATTTACATCTCTAACAAAACACCCTTCTGAGTTATTCCCTGAAGGGTGTTTTAATTTAAAAAGAGGCCTTATCTAGAACTATGAGTAACTGTTATGGATAATCGAATAATGATACAGGATTAAATTTTGTGCGATTGTCCTGTGCGGGTACTTTTATATCCAGTGTAACTGTTGCAAACCCGTTTTCTTCTGTGTATGCTTTTACGATCACCAAACCAAATGCCTGGTTATTTACGGTATTGTCTGTAAAGTTCCATGAACCCCAGCCGATAACAAACCCTGATCCTGGAACCATATCTCCGCTTACCCTGCGGTTAGCGACAACTAAATTATAATTTTCACCCCCCTGGCTTGTGGGAGCAATAATACTTGATTGCAGAAAATTATTTAATTCCCCATCCCAACCCAATTCGTTAAATACCTGGTCGTTGATATGTGGCCGGTTAGCCGTAACCAAAGTATAAGGTGCTTTTGTAAATCCAACCATGTAAGGTGCTGTTGCATTTCTATAATTTGTACTGGCATTAAATACAGCCGCAGGAACAATCCGGTTTGAGGTTGCCGTATATTTAATGAATGCAAAGTCTAACATTAATTGATTTTGCGCAGCATTGGTAATATCAAAAACATGTGGCGCCTGGTAAGCCGAAAACCAGTTGTTTTTTCCCGGACCAATTTCTGTAGTTAATACAATATTTGAGAAATGTAATAATTTGGTATAGACTTTTTCGATTGGATATTCAATAACCTGGGTTTTACCTCCTTCATTTTCGCCGCTGATCCGGATAGCGTCCATACCGCTGGTGCCTGTAAATGAAAAATTAAATGCAAATTGATCTAATGGCGTGCCCAGGTCAATTGCCTGTTCAGATCCGTAAACACCATTTGTGCTGATTGCATAACTTAAGCTTTTCATATCCGATCCGGAACTTGCACTACCAGAAATTGTATTTACACTATCTGCATATATAACATCAATGTCCGTCATTCCACCCTCTAAAGCTATACTCACGGCATCTGCTGCAACAGAGCCAATTTTAAAAGTATCAACAACCTTTCCATCATAAATATTTACAGCTTTTATTATAATGGCAGACAGACCATCAACAACTGTAACATTTGCTTCAAAAGGAGTATTTTTTTTATCGGTAAAAGCTATTGGTGTTTCGCCTGAATAAGTACCATTGATCAGTGTTTGGTAAGTAATGGATTCCAGGTCAAACGCGGAAGTAACCTGGCCTTCAATTTTCATTTTCTTGTTTTCAAAAACCGTTTGTTGAAAATCAATACCATCTTTAAATGTAAGTACCGGTAGTTGCCTGATCTCGGACATTGCAATATGCACTTCACTACTAAAATTTTCCTTATTAAAAGAAACGATCACCAGTTCGCTCATGTTATCAGTAATAGTAAATACTATGTCATGTTGTAACTCTTTTGGAAAATCGTCCCTGTCTATATTTACAGCGGTTCCGGCTTCCGTTCCATTGGCTGTAGTTTTTATAAAATAATAAGCCAGCCTTTTAACGCCGCTTTCAGATTTTACACTAACGGGTATGGTTACTTCATCACCAACATTAATTCCTGAAATACTTTTAAACGCATCTGAAATAATAATTTCAGGACCGCTTCCAACTGCATCTTTCCATTCTTTTTTACAACTTGCTACTGCAAAGATCAATATGATAGAAAGGGTGCTTAAAATGTAGAAGTACTTTGATTTCATTTTAGAAATTATTTATCTGATTAAATTTAATTCTGCCATTACGGGTAAATGATCCGATGCATAGTATTCACTTATAACCTGGTGATTTTTTACACTAAACGCACTGGATGGTTTATAAGCTAAATAATCAATAACTGATTTTGGCAGTTGTGCCGAAAATGTAGGTGGACAATTTACACCCTTACAAGTGCGGGTAAAACTGCCATCAAAAACATTAAAGAACTCTGTTGCACTTTCCAATTCATTTAAATCACCACCAATGATTATTCTTTCTTTAAAAGTTCCCAGCGTACTGACAATATCTTTAACCTGCTGCAACCTGTTTGAAGCACTGTTATGTTGTAAATGTGTAACCGCTAATATCATTGAATCTTTGCCTGGCAAATCAACCAGTGCAGTTCCCAATACACGTTGTTCTGTTGTTGCACTTTCTTTTGTTAACATGTATTTTTTAATATTCTTCAATGGATATTTGCTCAATATGGCAACGCCGTACAATCCTCTTCCTACCGGTGACGCTGAATAAAAAGCATAATTCATTTTAACCAGGTTAGCCAATTCTTTTGCCTGGTCGCCGTCATAATTATTACGCCCTGTATTTTTATCCACTTCCTGCAAGAACACAACATCCGGGTTTGCATCAAGAATGACTTTTGCGGTTGCATTGATATCCGTTTCACCAGGTTTGGATGGCGGATTAAGGATATGAATATTATATGTCATTACTTTTAATGAACCCATCAAAGCCATATTATCATTATTGCTTCCGTAGGTATCATCACCATTTCCAATTTCAACAGTGAGTGGCGGTGTGCCAGGCAGGTATGGCTTTTTATTGCATGCCAGCATCATCAACCCAACCAATAAAAAACCAAATGTTTTCATTACTGTATTTGAAAAACGTTTTTTTGTCATTAATAATCTTACTTTTTTCAATTATTGCCAGCCTGGATTTTGTGTGAGATTTGGGTTTAGTGTGAGATCTTCTATAGGCAATGGCCACAGGTAATCTCTGTTTTCATTAAATGATTTAACGATGTTACGGTTGGTAAGAATATTACCTTTTGTTCCTTCTGATAAATCACTTGCAGGAAACTGGTAAGGTCCGGTTGCGGGTGGCCGTGAGCCTTCGTAAATTTCAATTTCATTTACACCATTCCTGTCCAAATCATAAAAACCGGCGCCTGGGAAATAAGTGCCTTTAAAGGGATCGGCGAGTAAATGACCTTCTTTCCAACGCATTAAATCTTCCCATCTAAGATTTGATTCCATCACGAGTTCAATGCGGCGTTCCCTGCGTATTTCTAAAATCACTCCTTTATTGGGCCCCGTTACATTTGGATAAAGATTGGCCTGGTAAGGATCAGGATTTGCATTGGCTGCGGCCATATCCAGGTTGGGCATACCAACACGGTCTCTTAATAATTTGATTGATTTATCTATATCGGCTTGTGTTAGTGTACCTAATTCTGCTTTCGCTTCTGCATAATTCAATAACACTTCTCCATACCTGAAAATGACCATATCATTATAGGATTGCCCATTACCATCCATGCTCGGATCATTCATCCATTTGATTGGCTGATACCCTGTCATGGTTGCTTCAAAATCAACGGAAGATGTAACAGAAGCACCTACTCTTTTATAACCCGGTGTGCGGATTGTTTGAGAAAGCCTTGGATCCCTGTTTTGCACTTCATCATAAAATTCCATGGTTTCAAAACCGGGAATATCTGTGAATCTTGTTCCATCAGCCATTAAATAACTATTCACAAGGCGTTTTTCAAAACCTGGTTTTCCCTGGGTTCTCGCAGTCATATAAAATTGTAAACCGTGACGCAGACTGAGATCATTAGAATACCTGCGGCCAAGAATCACTTCATCTGCAACAGGGTCTAAAGTAAGAGTCGCAAAAAGATCCTGGTAAGGTTTTCCGGTTGGACCTGTTGTTTTATTATAAACAGAATATACCCCTGCATCCATTAGCATTTCGGATGCTTCAACACATTCGGCCAGGAATTTTTCAGCGCCATCAATATTGAATTCGGTGTGATATTTTCTCCAGGTTCCTTCGTACAATGCAATACGGGATTTTAATGCCAGCGCGGTCCATTTAGTAACCCGCTCAACACTTTTTGTTGCATCCAAATGTTCTATTGCAAAATCAATATCAGCCAATACAGAATCCATGATCAATGTTCGCGGGTCACGGGCTTTCATCAAATTGGCTTCATCATTTGTTTCAATAACTACATTATACCAGGGAACATCACCATAAGATTTTACTTTTTCAAAATAAAAAAGCGCCCGGAAAAACTTAGCTAACCCAACATATTTATCCCTGATATTGGTGTTAGGAAAATTTTGAACATTTTCACTGGTTAAAAAGAAATTGATATTTCTCAGCTGGGACCATGACCATCTGCCATCGGTTGTAGGAACAAGCCGTGTACCGGCAATTTCCCTTTCCACGGATGATTTTACAACGTTATCAGCATCTTCACCATAAATAAAACCTGCATCCGGTAAATGAGAATAAAACAGGTTGGTGTATGCTTTTAAATCACTCTCTGTTTGAAAGAATGTATTGGGAGAAATGGATGCTGTAGGATATTGATCCAGTACGTTTTTCTCACAGGATGCTGCGATCACAGATAATATCAAAACGAAATAAATATATTTTCTACTTTTCATATGTTTATTATTAATGTTTTTCAGCCATATGGAATTCGCCAATTAATCATCCACTGTTGGTGACTAAAAATCGTCCTGGCTCATTTCATACTAAGATTATTATTTCTGATTGTTAGAATGTTATATCGAAACCAAAAGAATAAGTTTTACTGAATGGATATACCCTTCCATTTCCATCTGCCATTGCTTGTTCAGGATCGATATATTTTGTATTAAGCTTTGTCCAGGTAAACATATTTTCTCCACTCACAAACATTCTGAATCCATTAATCTTAAATCTTTTTGTGAGCGATTCAGGTAACATATAACCCAGGGTTAAATTTTTCAACCGCAGGTAAGCAAGGTCCTGCAAGTATTTATTATTTGTAGCCCGCAATTCATTGTTTGCATTCAATGCAACATATGCCATCAAAGTTGGGAAATAAGCATTTGGATTTTCAGGCGACCAAATCTGGCTTTCAAAATCTTCAGGAATGAAAGAGAAGTATGGACGTGAGTATGGACCCCAGAAACGATCAGCATTATTACCAGGGTACCAATCCATTTTTCCTAATCCCTGGAAATATACATTCAGATCAAAATTTCTCCAGTTTACACCTGCATTAAAAGAATAATGATAACGTGGCGTACTGTTTCCAATTACACGCTGATCACCCGGATCATCCAGCGTATTGGCACCAGCGTTAATCACATTATCACCATTCAAATCTACCCAGCGCAGATCACCTGCACGAATTGGAATATTATTATCAATCCTAACCCTGTTCAGCCATGCCTGGTTTACAGGATAGGTTTTTGCTTCTGCATCTGTTCTAAAATATCCATCAGTTATGTATCCCCATATTTCACCAATTTCTTTTCCTTCATATAAAGTATAGGTCAGTTTTGTTGGGTTATTGATTTTAGTGATGTATGACCTGTTATCACTCAGGTTAATTCCTGCATTATACTTTAAAGGTTTACCACCTACCATTACCATATCCCTCCAACCAAGTGAAACTTCAAATCCTTTGGTACGCAAATCAGCCGTATTAACTAACGGTTGCGAAGCACCGAAAACATTTGGAATTTTTATACCGTTGCTTAACATGCCTTCGGTATTTCTCACGTATTGATCGTAAGTAACGGTTAACCTGTTTCTTAAGAAGGCAACATCTACACCCACATTATAAGAAGTTACCCGTTCCCATGTTAAGTCGCCTGATACTGGAGAGGGAGATGCATAATATCTTGCTCTTTCCCCATCAAGGATATAAGCCATTGTTCCGGGGTTCATAGTAGAAATATATGGATACGGACTGCTTACTGCCTGGTTACCCAACTGACCCACTGATCCACGAATTTTTAAATCGCTGACGATATGTTTTATTGGACTAAAAAATTCTTCCTCGCTGATGCGCCATCCAACTGATGCAGACGGGAAAAACCCAAAACGCTGCTCTGCAGGAAAACGGGAAGAGCCATCATAGCGGCCATTTGTTTCTAACAGGTATTTGCCTTTGTAGTTATAATTTAACCTGTAAAAATATCCCTGTAATGCATATGCGCTGGAACCTCCGAATACAGTTTGTTCCCCGGTTCCAAGGTTCAGATCATTCAACACTTCGGATGAAAGATCCTGTCGCGAAGCTGTAATTTTTTTCGCCTTGTGAAGCTCCTGGTTAAAACCGGCCATGATCTTAAAATTGTGCACCCGGTTAAAACTTTTGGAATAATCTGCATACACATTTATCACATGTACCTGGTTAAATTGCTGGTCCTCTGTTAACTGGTCAACACTGTATTTTGGTGTGGTTTCAATTACACCGGGTGTTAATGAATATTTTGCCGCAACCTGCCTGTAATAGCTTGGATCGGTATACAAGCTATAACTGTAATTACCAGTAATATTCAGATTTTTAATGGGTGATATCACTGCTTCGGAAATGGTCGTTAACTCATATTTTCTTTCAGCTCCTTTGGTTTTACCATCTATCAGCATAGCAAATATGCCATCACCGATATCATAATTATTTAAACCAGTTCTGTATGAGGCTGTGCCATCGGGGTTAATTGGCGCATAGGCTGGTGAACCATGCACATTGATGTGAATGAAATTCGCATTGCCACCACCTTGCCTGCCATAATAATCATAAGTAGAATTATAAAAATTAATATTGTTTGAAACTTTTAACCAGGGAGTAAGCTTTGCAGAAACTTTTGAGCGAATGGTGTGTGATTTATATTTATCCGGTTGAATCCGCATAATGCCATCCATGTTTTTCATGTTTCCATTGATCATGTAAGTCACCTTATCATTACCGCCGCTGATATTTAAATTATGATTTGTAATACCCTGCCATTTTGTAAACATGATATCCCACCAATCATAATTTCCATAATACACGTACTGGTCTCTGCCATTCCTGTTTTGAACCGTAACCCAAGGCCTGCTGGGATCTTCTGTTTCATCATCTCTGCGTGCCAGTAATTCTGCATAATCCGTATCTGTGTAACCGGAATATCCACCAACATGTGCTAATGCCCGATCATGCAATTTCATCCAGTCATATCCTTTGGTCATAAAATTTGTACTGACCGTTGGTGTGGCATATCCAAATGAATTATTATAGCGTATAGTTACTTTACCGGCTGCACCACTTTTTGTTGTCACTAACACAACACCAAATGCACCACGTGCTCCATAGATAGCTGCAGAAGCAGCATCTTTCAACACGGTGATTGTTTGCACTTCTTCAGGAGCCAAACGATCCAGTGTTCCGGGAATGCCATCGATCAATACCAACGGACCACCCGTCAATGCATTGTTTCCACTGATCGATGTAACACCTCTTACATTCAAACTACCCATTTGCCCAGGCACACCACCACCCATTCGAATATTTAAATTAGGAATGGCACCTTGTAACATGGAAGAAATATTGGTCACTGGCCTGTCCCTGAAATCATCACCAGAAACCTGGTTAACTGCACCCGTTAAATTTACTTTTTGCTGTGTACCATAACCAACAACTACCACTCCTTGCAGAGAGGCAGTTTCCGCTGTTTGCATTCTAACCAGCAAAGAATTGTTTTCTCCTTGCTTTAATGCAAAATTGTTAATTGAATGATTATCGAATCCAATATGGGAAAAACGAAAATGATAAACTTTGTTTCCAGCCAGGTTCGCAAACCGGAATACGCCTTGCGTATTGGTTGAAGTCATTTCAGATTGCGTGGTGTCGGAGGCATTCATTGCAATAACCGTAACACCTGACAGGGGGGAAGAACTTTCATCAAGCACTGTTCCTGTAACCGTTGTATTGGTTTGAGCAAAAACTGCGATTGAAAATAATAAAAGCAACGCCGTGCTTAAAGATTTGATAATTCTCATTCGTGCAATTTTTAGTTTTGTTCCTTAAAATCCTGGCAGGTGGTGTTTAATCTGCCGGACTTCAAGGTTGTTGATAAATATTTCAATTGATTTTTTACTGCTTACCTATTCAGCTTTGCTGATATAATATGACCTGTTCTTTACCGTTAGCTTTAACCCGTTGCTAAGACAAATTGCAGACAGCGTACTGCTAATGGAACCCTTATATGGGATTGAACCGGTAAAATTGATATGTTTCAATTCGTCTTCATTAAAATAAATTTTTCTTTTAGTTTGTTTTTGAAGTTCTGCAAACAGATCAGGCAATGATATGCCTGTAAAGCGAATGTCATTTTCGCCCAATATAATTTCATTATTTTGCTGTTCGATTCCATTCGATTCAAAAACTGGAACGTTCGCTATCTCAGGCAATGCTATCTTTTGTTGTAAAGCGGCTTTGTCAAAAACATTATGCTGCTCATAAAAAGCAACTTTATTTTCAAGATGAATATTTCTATTTTGCTTAGAAACATTGATAGAATCACCATTCAATTCAATTTGAAGATCATTCATCACCGCAATCATGCTAAGAATATTCATTAATGAATCCTTTACGGAGAATGAGCCTGTTAGCAGGTTTTCATCGATATCCTCTTTATTATAATAAATCTTCCGGCCAAACACTGCCTGCAGGCTATTTAAAACCTGTGGCATAGGCATTTTAGTAAATTCAAGAACATCTTTCCCTTTGTTTATGGAAATGATATTATTTGTTTTGATTGATGATTTTTTATGCTGAGCAAGATGCTGTGTTGTAAATAAAGATTCTACTTTCACCAGGCTGGTTTTGATATCTACAAAACATTGCTGCCCGGCTTCCAGGAATGTTTGTTGAATGTGAACGCTTCCATCAATTGGTTGTACTACCACCCTGCCTTCAAAAAGTTTTACATTAATTTTTTTATCATCCATGCTGTTATCAACCATAAACCTGGTACCCAGTGCGGTTGTACTTATTTCACCGGAATGAACAACAAAAGGGCTTTCCGTATTTTTCGTAACATTAAATATCGCCTTCCCGCTTAAATGAATTTTTCGGTTAGTAACAAATGCTTTTTCATAAACAATGTATGATCCCGGGTATAAATGGACTGAAGAATTATCTGCGAGAGTTAATACTTTAACCTGGGGTGAATTATTATCTATCCTAATTGATGGAGAAATTGTTACATCCGCTGCAGAAATTGTGTTATCATCTTTAATCTTTCCCGTATGATTAAAATACATTAAGCCAAAGAAGGCAGCCGCCAACAATGCCGCATATGCGAGAACGGGCCGTAATATTGTAGAAACAGGTTTGCGTGTTTTCCTGAAAACTTTTCTTTTTATTTCATTTTTTAATGCTGGATATAGTGGAACCGATGAATCAATTTCATCCCATTCTGACTTATTTAGTAATTCATCCAGCAATTCCGGCTCCTCTTCAAGGTATTGCATAGCCAATTTGGCCTCTTGCTCATTGCAGGCATTATTTAAAAACTTTTTAAGTAAATCGGCTTTGTCCATACTTCTTAGATACAGAAGTACGTGTGGATAGCATCAAATACCCTACTGGTCTAAAAATAAATTTCAAGACAGCCCGGCATTGTGTTTAAGAAAAAATAACTCAAAGATTAAGTACTTTTTTTAACTGGCTTGTGGCTTTAAGCAAGTGGTTATCCACGGTTTTCACAGTTATTCCCATAAATTCAGCAATCTCTTTATAAGAATATCCATGGATATGTTTCAATTCAAAAACTTTTCTTCTTTTAGGTGGAAGACTTTTAATTGAATTTTCGATATGATGCCTGAAGTCTGAATTTGTGTCGGTATGTAAATTTGCATTTTGTGCATTTTCCATATCCTGCGAAAAATATTTTCGATAAGTAGCTTCTTTTCGAAGCCAGTCTATAAAAATTAGTCTTGCTTTTTGAAACAATTGCTGATCAATGGATAGTTCGCAAGATAGCAGTGATCTGTAATTCCAAAATTTTATAAAGGTTTGCTGGGTAAGCTCCTGAGCAGCATTTTGATCATTTGTTTTTTGCAAAAAATAGTAGAAAACCTTTGCATTCCAGTCTTCATAAATAGTATTGAATACTTTGTGGTCCCCCTCTTTTAGCTTCAATAAGTTTTCAAATGACATACGCATTTTATTAAGATGCATGGCAAATTTATGCGGACAATCGTACCTGCATATTAATTTAGTTTTAACAAATTACCAATTAATAAAAAAAATTACATTGAATAAATGCAGGATATAATATCCAATTTTAAAATTTATGTATTCGAAAAATAAGTAAGAATACTTATACAATAGAAGTACATTATTTGAATGAACAGGATTCAAAAAAATCTGTTTATAATACCGAAAGAAGATTTACCTGGTATCATGATTTGCGTTTCTTCTTACCATATATTTTATGTTTGGCGCCATCCATCTTTACAATTTTAGGTGTGAACCTGCCTATCACGTCAACGAGTGAACGCTGACTCTTCATCACTTCTTCAATATTTTTATAAGCAAAGGGAGCTTCATCTAATCCTCCTCCTAATAATTTCACCCCATACTTTAATAATTCATCCTGCAAAGCTTTTTGTGTAATGGAGTTGATGGCGGCTGTCCGGCTCATTTTTCTTCCCGCTCCATGCGATGCGGAATTTAGAGAAGCTTCCAGTCCTTTTCCTTTTACAATGAATCCATCTGCAGTCATGCTGCCGGGAATGATACCCAAAACATCTTTACCCGCCGGCGTAGCACCTTTGCGATGCACGATCACTTCTTCTCCTTCATAGATTTCTTTCCAGGCAAAATTGTGATGATTTTCAACCATCCGGATGGGTTGCCGACCCAATTGAGCGGCAATTTTTTCATGAATAATATGGTGGCAGGCCGAAGCGTAATCCCCGGCCAGGTTCATGGCCAGCCAGTACTCAGCACCTTCTTCCTCATTCAGATCCAGCCAGGCAAGATGTGCCGCATCACCCGGTAATTTTCTTTTCAGTTTTGCAATTTTCGTATAATGGTTGGCGATATTAGCACCTAAACCCCTGGAACCCGAATGAGAAAGCAAACCAAGATAAGATCCCGGTTCAACGCCTAACACTTCATCTTTATGCTCAATTTGAATTATACCAAATTCAACGAAATGATTTCCCGAACCGGATGAACCCAATTGTTTAACTGCCCTGTCCTGCAAACCTTTTAATAATGGCAATGCATCAAAGGCCGGATGATCCAATACCTCATGTTCACTGGGTTTAGTAAAGCCTTCT
Organism: uncultured Chitinophagaceae bacterium; assembly: GCA_946885335.1. The sequence continues at coordinate 726 of CAMPGG010000039.1, read as the reverse complement.
CCGCTTCCAAAAAGCGTAGCCTCGTTTAACTCCCGTGTAAAATAATTTTCTTTCTGTTTTAATTCCTGCGGATCAATATCATAAATACTCAGGCACATTCTGCAGCCAATATCCACACCAACTCCATATGGTATAACAACATTTTTTGTTGCCAGCACACCACCTATCGGTAATCCATAACCGGAATGTGCATCAGGCATTAATGCCCCCGCAACAGAAACAGGCAAACGGGCAGCTGTATTCATTTGGAGCAAAGCACCTTCCTCAATATGTTCAGAACCAAAAACATTAAATGGAATTCCTTTATCATGAATGTTAATGATCTCCCCTGCCGCGGGATCTGCTTTGGGCACTAATGCTTTGGCAATATTTCCTAAAACTGCATCATCCGCATACTGATTGGGACTTTGCAATATGGAATTAAGTATTTCTATTGCTTCAGCATGCGGAAGATGTTTGAAATGTTTTTCCATTACATTCATCGCTACGCTGATCACCGGCCCTTCGGGATAACCGATCTTTCTTAATTCTTTTCCTGAAATTTTTAACCTGCTCACGAGGCAAAATTCAAAATTAAAAAGTTAAAAGTCAAAAGTATTCTAATTGAAGATCATGATGGCGTTAGAAAGTTCAGTACTATGTACATTGTTACATTTTTAACCTGTTGTAAATTTTAAATTTGTACTTCCATTTTCAAATTGCTAAATTGTCGAATCATTAGTGTTC